>NZ_JBNNHG010000035.1:14482-30750 GCF_050268705.1 Stenotrophomonas sp. NPDC077659
GGTGACGGGGTAGAGTCGACCGTTGGTCGACCATCGCGCGCAGCGCGGGATTTCTGCGGTTGCTGCAAAGAGCAGTCGACCAACGGTCGACTCTACCGGAATCGCCCGCCGGGCTGCGGGTAACGTCGGGATCTGCGCGGCCGGTTGTTACAGCAGGTCGAGGACGCGCTCCGGCGGGCGGCACAGGCGCGTGCCCTTGGGCGCGCGCACCACTGGTCGATTGATCAGGCGTGGGTGCCCGGCCATGGCGGCCAGCAGGGTATCTTCATCGGCATCGGCCAGGCCCAGCTCGGCGAACGGGGCTTCCTTGCTGCGCACCAGCTCGCTGGCGGACAGCCCGGATTCGTCCAGCACCGCACGCAGCATCGCCTCGTCCGGTGGATTGCCCAGGTAGTCGACCACCACCGGATCGATGCCGGCGGCGCGGATCAACGCCAGCGCGCCGCGCGAGTTGCTGCACGCCGGGTTGTGCCAGATCGTCACCGTCATCAGAACCACTCCAGCAGCGATACGCCCACGCCCACGTAGGTGGCCTTGTGGTTGTAGTCGATCATGCTTTCGCCATAACCGTCGAAGACCTGGATGTGGCCGCGCAGCAGGTTGCTGATCGGGAACCCGTAATCGAGCTGCAGCGCGCCGTGCGAACGGTCACCGGTGCGCAGCGAATGGCGTGCCATCAGTGCCACTTCATGGCCGTTGCGGTTCCAGATCAAGGTCGCGTCGCCGCGGCCCATGTAATCCTCGATGTCCGGGTTGTTGTCATCGCTGCGCGATTCGGGAATGCGGTACCACGGGCGCAGCACCAGTGCCCAGTTCTCGCGGTCCAGGCCGATGTTGAGCATCACCCGGTTCCAGCTGCGCGACAGCGGATCGGCACGACCGTTGGACTGGTGGTTGAGGCTGATGCCGGTCATGCGCCCACGCCAGCCACCGATCGAGTAGCCGTTGCGGAACACCATCATCACTTCCGGCTCGTAATTGGTTTCGCGGAACGGACGCGAGTTTTCCGCGTTGTAGGCCTGCCAGCGCGAGCTCTGGGTGTAACCGGCCCAGATGTCGCCGTTGTCGCCGAACAGGTTCTCGGCAATCTTGGTCTTGAAGCTGATCTGGAACTTCAGTTCGGTGCTGTCCAGCACCTGCGGCGTGGTCACGCTGTTGGCCGGGTTCGGCGATTGCGGCGTCTGGTTCTTGTCGCTGGTCCAGAACGCGGGCAGCAGATAGACCGGCTTGTAGGCGCGCAGCTGGAACGGGCCCAGCTTGGAATCCTCAGCCAGCTCCCAGCGGCTGTCCAGCAGTGAACCCCGCCCGGCGTTGGCCAGCGCACTGTCATCCGGTGCCGGGCGGAAGATGTCGCCCACGCGGGCGCGCAGGTTCTCCTCGCCCTGGCTCAGGCGTGCGGCGCGGCGCTGTTCACGCAGGGCCTGGGCGGCCTGCTGGGCAGCGGCGTCGGCCTCAGCGGTGGCCTGGGCATTGCGGCCGAACAGCCGGTCGTAGCAGGACAGTCGTGCGGCATCGGTATCGATGGCGGCACAGCCGGCCGGCGTGGTGGTCGCGGTGGGCGCGATTTCCTGCGCGGCCAGTGGCGCGCTGGCCAAGGCGAGGGCCAGGGGCGCGAAGCGGGGGAGCAGCGTGGGGAGGGTCATTGCAGCAGGCCCTTCAGAGGATGAATACGGGAAGACGCACAGTGTGGCGGCTGCCCGCGGCAACGGCCAGCCCTTCGGTTTATGCCCGGCGCAGGTGTGGGCGCGGCGTGAAGGACGCCGCATCACAGGAACCAGGCGAACGCGAACAGGCCCAGCATGGCGATCACCACCGCCAGTTTGAGCGCCAGGCCCAGCAGGATGCCCAGCCAGGTGGCTAGGCCGACCTTGGTCGAGCGGCCCAGTTCGCGGGTGTGCCAGTACTCGCCCAGCAGCGCGCCCAGCAACGGACCGGCAAACAGGCCCACGGGCATGAAGAACAGGCCGACGATGCTGCCCACGAAGGTACCCCACAGGGCCTTGCGGCTGGCGCCCACGCGCTGCGCGCCCACCACCGTGGACAGGACGTCCACCAGCAGGGACAGCGCAGTGAGGACGCCCAGGGCCAGCAAGGTGGGCCAGCCGACATGGGCAAAGCCGTCAGCCCAAGCTGCGCAGAGCAGGCCGACGAAGACCAGGGGCACGCCGGGCAGGGCGGGCAGCACGATGCCGGCAAAGCCCACGAGGACCAGAACCGCAGCTAGCAGATACAAGATGAATGAGAGGTCCATGCTGCCCCGTATGGTGGTCTTTTTGGGCTTGACAGTGAAAGATTTTGCCAGTTGATTTTTCGTTTTGGTCAGGTTAAGTTGCAGTCGCTGAGCTTGGCAAGGTCACCGTGGATCGTGGCCTGATGAAGCAAGATCTCTTCGATCCGCTGCATCGTTGCACCTCGCTTCCCCCTTGCTTGTCAGCCGCCCAACCAGGCGTACCCAACAACAAGAGAGAGTCACCAGGGAGTGAGTGAGATGTCTGATCGCGAGACCGGTACCGTCAAGTGGTTCAACGATGCAAAGGGCTTCGGCTTCATCAGCCGTGAAAACGGCGAAGACGTGTTCGTGCATTTCCGTGCCATCCAGACCCAGGGCTTCAAGACCCTGCAGGAAGGCCAGAAGGTCACCTTCATCGCCGTCCAGGGCCAGAAGGGCATGCAGGCCGACGCAGTGCAGCCGGTCTGATCCGACCGCAGTGCATCGCACGAAAAAGGCCCGCGCAAGCGGGCCTTTTTCATTGTCAGCGGCGCCAGCCCGGTCAGCGCAGGATGACCCGGCCGTTGACCACGCGGACGTAGGTGTTTTCGCGGATGCCCGCTAGGTCGCGCTGGTTGACCACGACGGTGCGGCCATCATCCATGCGCACGGTAATGTCGTAGGTATCGCTGGTGACGTTCTTCTGGATCTGGTTGCCTGCGAGGGCACCACCGACCGCGCCCGCCGCTGCGGCGACATTCTTGTTGCCGCGGCTGCCACCGGTGTGGTCGGAGATCTCATGGCCGGCTACGGCGCCGACGATGCCGCCGAGGATCGCGCCGGTCGCGCTGGGCGCGGTGCGGCCCGAGGCGACGGTGTTGATCTGGGTCACGATGCCGCAGTCGGCGCAACGCCCCTGGTTGTAGCCGTTGTTGCCATAGCCGCCATTGTTGTAACCGCCATTGTTGTAACCACCGCCGCCGTAACCGGGCGAGGTGGCGCAGCCGGCCAGGGCAAGCGTAGCGATGGCGCTGGCGGCGATGAGCTGGATCTTCATGGGGCGTCTCCTGGCCGTGAAGGCGGGTGGAAGGGGTGATACTGCGTCATGCAGCAGGGTGGTCGAATCGTCCACTTTTCAATGTGAACGAGGTGCCAATCGCACCTGCCTTCCCCGGCTGGAAGATGAATCAGCGGAAGTCCTGGTGGCAGGCGCGGCAATCGTCCTGCACCGTCTGCACCACCTTGGCCAGGGCGGCACAGTCGCTGGGCGGTGCCGCCAGTGCGGCATTGAGGCTGGCGCGGTACTGGCTGGCATGCTGCTGGAAGCGTGCATCGTCCTTCAGTTTGGGAAACGCCAGATCGAAATCGTTGGACAGCAGCCGCAGCGACTGCAGGCGCGGCACGCTGTCGGCCAGGCTGCAGCGGTTCTGTTGCTGGGCCTGCTGCAGCAGTTCGGCCTGCCGTTGCATGACGTGCATCAGGCTGTGCGGGAAGGGATCGCGGCCGGCCTGCAGGGCGCGGCCGACCATGATCGTGGCGACCAGGCCGATCAGCAGGCCCAGGCCGAGCACGAAGAGGTAACGTTGGACGGCGGAAGGACGACGGGACGGGCTGGCGTTCATGCGTGTGCTCCTGGCGTGCAGCGGTGGGTTCGATGGCGGCCTGCTATGGCCGCTGCTGCCTGCACGTTAAAATAGCGGGATGAACGAACAGGTCAAACAACGCTTTGCCGGCATCGAACGGCTGTATGGCGTAGGTGCGCTCGAGCGCCTGCAGGGCAGCCGCGTGGCGGTGGTGGGCATGGGCGGTGTCGGCTCGTGGGTGGTGGAAGCGTTGGCCCGCTCGGCGGTCGGCCACCTGACCCTGATCGATGCCGACGACATCTGCGTGTCCAACACCAACCGGCAGCTGCCGGCGATGGAAGGCAACTACGGCCGCAACAAGTCCGACGCGATGGCCGAGCGCTGCCGCGCAATCAACCCGCAGATCGAGGTCGACGCCGTGCAGGCCTTCCTCACCAGCAGCAACATGGCCGAACTGCTGGACCGTGGTTTCGATCTGGTCATCGACGCCTGCGACAGTTTCCGGGTGAAGGTGGAAACCATCGCCTGGTGCCGCCGCCGCAAACTGCCGCTGCTGACCGTGGGCGCTGCCGGCGGCCGTACCGACCCGACCTTGGTACGCATCCGCGATGTCTCGCGTACCGAGCACGACGCGATGCTGGCGCTGATCCGCAAGAAGCTGCGCAGCGAGTTCAACTTCCCGAAGAACGCCAAGCGCTACTTCGGCGTGCCTGCGGTGTATTCGCTGGAGAATGTGAAGTACCCGCAGGCCGATGGCAGTGTCTGCGGCCTGCGTCCGAACCTGGGCGCCGATGCGGCGCTGAAGCTGGATTGCGGCGCCGGGTTGGGCGCGGCCACGCACATCACCGGCGCGTTCGCATTCGCCGCGGTCGGCAAGGCGCTGGAAATGCTGCTGGAACCGAAAAAAAAGGTAGTGCCGGCCGCTGGCCGGGATTCGGCCTGATTCGGTCATTCATTCGTGGGTTGTCGGCCAGCGGCCGGCACTACCTGGGATGCCCGTCGTCTGGTGCCAGGCGCGGAATGGTGACGACCGAACGGTAGTGCCGGCCGCTGGCCGGCATGCCCATCAGTGGGGCGGCAGCGCGAACAGCCGCCGCGCGTTCTCGCTGGTGGCCCGGGCCACGGCTTCAACGTCCATGCTACGCAGCGCGGCCACGTGGCGGGCGATCACCGACAGCCGTGCCGGCTCATTGCGCTGGCCACGGATGCCTGCATCGGGCTGGTCCGGCGCGTCGGTTTCCAGCAGCAGCTGCTGCAGCGGCATCTCGCGCACCAGGCGTTGCAGGCGCTGCGCGCGTTCATAGGTCAGCGGCCCGCCGAGGCCGACAAGGAAGCCCAGCTTGTCCAGTTGCGCGGCCTGTTCAGGGCTGCCGGAATAGCTGTGCACCACGCCACGCAGGCCGCCGATACGGCGGATCGCCGCAATCACCGCATCCACCGCGCGGCGCGCATGCACGATCACCGGCAGGTCGAAGTCGCGCGCCAGCGTCAGCTGGCCGACGAAATAGTCCTGCTGCGCTTCGGCGTCCAGCCCATCGACGAAGAAATCCAGGCCACATTCACCGATCGCGCAGGGGCGCTCGCGCTCGATCCAGTCGCGCAGCTGATGCAGGTGCTCGGGACGATGGTCGGCCAGGAACATCGGGTGCAGGCCGTAGGCGGGGTGCAGACCGGCAGCCTGCTGGCAGACCTCGCGCAGCTTGGGCCAGCTGGCGGCGGTCACCGCCGGCACCACCTGGGCCTGCACGCCGGCAGCACGGGCGCGGTCGATCACGGCCGCGCGGTCGGGATCGAACTCGCTGGCATCCAGATGGCAATGGCTGTCGATCAGCATGCTCAGCGCAGTTCCAGCGGTGGCGGCGTTGCCGCGCTGCGATTCTTCCAGTTGGCCAGCAGCAGGGTGCCCAGACCCAGCACCAGTTCGTCCACGAACGGGATAGGATCGGGAATGAACAGCGTCAGCGCAAACAGGCCGGCGGTGAGCTTGAACAGGGTGGGGTAGCGCAGCCGGCGCGCCCATTGCAGGACCGGCAGCAGCATCGGGTTGGCCATGGCGGAGCTCCTTGTGGGCAGGATGCAAACGCTACCACGGGCCGTGCATTTCCCGAGGCTGAATGGGTTACGGCCATGAGCAGGAATTGTGGAGATTCCGTTCAGGCAGGCCATGCTGCAATCTGCATTGAAAACGTCGCGGACGGTCCGCAAGGAGCAGGTCATGAAAAGCACAACAACAACGGTCCTGGTCGCAGCGGGCGCGCTGCTGGTGGGTGGCATTGCCACGGCTGCTTTCATGAAAAGTGGCGACAAGGCACCGGACGCGCTGGGCGCGGCAAATCCTGCGGAATCGCGCCTGGTCGATGGCAGCGCTGCCGATGATGGTGCGCGCGGCGATGCCGTTGATGCCACTGCCCCGCGTGGTCTGGAATATGCCGACGTGCTGAAGGTCGACCCACTCACCGAGAAGCAGAAGGCATATGCCACGGTCATCGGCACCGAGCCGGTGCGCGAGACCTCCACCACCCAGACCCCGCATGAAGTCTGCCAGGACGTGGTCGTGCAGGAGCGCCTGCCCGAACGTGACGGCAATGTCGGCGGCACGGTGGTCGGCGCCGTGGTGGGTGGCCTGCTGGGCAACCAGGTTGGTGGCGGCAACGGCAGGAAAGCCGCCACTGCTGCTGGCGCCGTGGCGGGTGGCTTCATCGGCAACCAGGTGGACAAGCGCCACGTGGGTGGCCGCGTGGTCAACCGTACCGAGCGCCAGTGCCACACTGAAACGGCGACGTCCGAGTCCAGCCGCGTGACCGGTTACAACGTGACCTATCGCAACGAAGACGGCACCACCGGCACCATGCGCATGGCCAGCAAGCCGGGCACCCGCATCCCGATGGGCACCAACGATGTGGTCAAGGGCTACAACGTGACCTACCGTTACGATGGCGCCGAGAAGACCGTACGCATGGACAACAAGCCGGCCAGCGACCGCCTGCCGGTGGTGGACGGCCAGCTGGTCACGCAGACGGCGGCCGCGGGTGACGCGGCGGCCAACCGCCAGTAACGCGTTGCCTGCAGCAGGTTTGGGACAGGCCGGCTTTTGCCGGCCTGTTTCGTTGCAGCCGTTCGGCTATTCCATGTTCAGCGTCACCGAAAAAGCCAGTGGGAATGGGTCGCGCGCATGGGCCCTTGGCAGCCGTTGGGCTGGCCGGGCCCAGAAGTGGGCGGGAGCATCCGCCGCGCCAGCTGGGGCCGCGGCTACGCCCCGGAAGCGGCGGTGGCTGCCATCGACTGGGCGTTGGAGACGCTGGGGTGGGACGAGGTGATCCACACCATCGCCGATGACAACGAGACGTCGAGGGTGGGCGCCCGCAGGATCGGCAGCAGCCTGCTGCGCAGGGGGGCCAGTTGCCGCCGCCCTATTAGGGCAAGCCACTGCAGATCTGGGGGCAGTCACGCGCGCACTGGCAGCAGCGCGGGCGTTGATGCTGCACCCGCGCTTGGCACCGGCCGATGTGCTTGCCAGACTGCACGCAGCCGGCTGTCGGCCGGGATTCGCTGGAGCAGGCAATGGTGGATGAGCGCGTTCCGTTGACGGTGCATGGCATGTCGGTGTCGGGCAATTGCCACAAGGTGCGGTTGCTGCTGGAGCAGCTCGGCAGCCGTTACCGCTGGGTGGAAGTGGACAGCGCGCATGGGCAGACCCACACGCCTGAATTCCTGGCCCTCAATCCCAACGCCAAGGTGCCGTTGATCGTGCGCGACGATGGCCGCGTGCTGACCGAATCCAACGCGATTCTGTTCTGGCTGGCCGAAGGTACGCCCTACCTGCCCACCGATGGCTGGGAGCGCGCGCAGGCGCTGAGCTGGATGTTCTTCGAGCAGTACAGCCACGAGCCCTGCGTGGCGGTGGCGCGCTTCATCCGTGGCTGGACCGCGCTGGATTCCCCGCGTCGGGCCGAACTGCCGCGGCTGCAGGAACGTGCGGCCACGGCGCTGGCGGTGATGGAGCAGCACCTGCGGCAGGCGCAATGGTTCACCGGCAGCGAATACGGCATCGCCGACATCGCGCTGTTCGCCTATACCGACGTTGCCGCTGATGGTGGCATCGACCTGCAGCCGTTCGTGGAAGTGCGCGCGTGGCTGCAGCGCGTGCGCGAGCAGCCGCGGTTCGTGGCGATGCCAGCGGTGGCTGCCGAGGTGCGTGCCCGCCTGGAGGGGCGCGGGTAGCGTCGAGCTTGCCGCGAAAGCCGGTACGGTAGCGCCGGGCCACGCCCGGCGGAATGCAACAACGGCACGGAGGGTGTTCGATGTTTGCTGTGGTTCCCGATCCGATCCCCGCACGCATGCGCGTGCTCAACCGCGCCGAAGTGTGCGACGTCAATTTTCTCGAGGCGGTGCGTGGCTGGCGTGGGTTGCCGCGCCCGAAGCCGGCGCCGGATGCGCCGATCCTGCCGGGCAGCACGCTGACCGCAGCGGCGTTCGCCGAGCTGTTCGATTCGCAGCTGGCCAGCCGCCAGCTGGATCTGATGGCGCGCGTGCTGCGCGTGCAGAACAAGGTCTTCTACACCATCGGCTCGTCCGGCCATGAGGGCAACGCGCTGCTGGCACGAGCCTGCCGGCATACCGATCCGGCGTTCCTGCATTACCGCTCCGGCGCCTTCATGGCCGAGCGTGCGCGGCAGGTGCCGGGCCTGGATGCCTTGCGGGACGCTGCGCTGTCCTTTGCCGCCAGCGCCGATGACCCGGCCAGCGGCGGCCGCCACAAGGTCTGGGGCAGCCGCCCGCTGTGGGTACTGCCGCAGACCTCGACCATCGCCTCGCACCTGCCCAAGGCACTGGGCACGGCGCTGGCCATCGAAAGCGGCAAGCGCCTGGGCCAGTCGCTGCCGATTCCCGCCGACAGCATCGTGCTGTGTTCCTTCGGCGATGCCTCGGCCAACCACGCCACCGCGCAGACCGCCTTCAATACCGCGATGTGGTCGGCCTACCAGAAGCTGCCGGCGCCGGTCCTGTTCGTCTGCGAGGACAACGGCCTGGGCATTTCGGTGAAGACCCCGGAAGGCTGGATTGCCGAGCGGTTCAGCCGCCAGCCGGGGCTGGACTACTACTACGCCGACGGACTGGATCTGGCCGCGGGCCATGTGCAGGTGCAGGCGGCGGTGGAACATTGCCGGCGCACGCGTCGACCGACCTTCCTGCACCTGCGCACCACGCGGCTGATGGGCCACGCAGGTACCGACTTCGAAGTGGAATGGCGCGCGCTGGCGGATCTGTGCGCGGCCGAGGCACTGGACCCGCTGCGGCGTTCGGCGCAGATCGCGCTGGAATCGGGTTGGATGGATGCCGCCGGCATCGAGGCGGCCTATGAGACCCTGCGCGCGCGCTGCCTGGCGGCGGCTGCCGAGGCCGAGGGCCGGCCGAAGCTGCAGTCGCTGGAGGAAGTAGTGGCGCCTCTGGCACCGTACACGCCGGCGGCGGTGATGGCCGAGGCGCAGCGCCCGGTGCCGGCCGAGGCGCGCGAGGCCCTGTACGGCGGTGCCGACGCGCTGCCGGAGCGGCAGCCGCCGCGGCATCTGGCGGTGCAGATCAACCATGCCCTGCAGGAACTGCTGTGCAAGTACCCGCAGGCGCTGCTGTTCGGCGAGGATGTGGCGCAGAAGGGCGGTGTCTACACGGTTACCAAGGACCTGCTGCGCCGCTTCGGCCCGCGCCGGGTGTTCAACACCCTGCTGGACGAGACGATGATCCTGGGCCTGGCCCAGGGCCTGGCCAACATGGGCCTGCTGCCGATCCCGGAAATCCAGTACCTGGCCTACCTGCACAACGCCATCGACCAGCTGCGCGGCGAAGCCTGTTCGCTGCAGTTTTTCTCCAACGACCAGTTCCGCAACCCGATGCTGGTGCGGGTGGCCGGGCTGGGCTACCAGAAGGGGTTCGGTGGCCATTTCCACAACGACAACTCGATCACCGCGCTGCGCGACATTCCCGGGCTGGTGGTGGGCTGCCCGTCACGCGGGGACGATGCGGTGATGATGCTGCGCACGTTGGCGGCGCTGGCCCGGGTGGATGGCCGGGTGGCCGTGTTCCTGGAACCGATCGCGTTGTACATGAGCAAGGACCTGCATGCGGCTGGTGATGGCCAGTGGCTGTTCGACTACCCGCCGCCGGGGCAGGCGCTGGTGCTGGGCGAGGGCCGGGTCCATGCGCCTGATGCCGAGGATCTGGTGGTGTTCACCTATGGCAACGGCGTGCCGATGGCGCTGCGCGCGGTGCCTGCCATCGAAGCGCAGACCGGCTGGCAGGTGCGGGTGGTCGACCTGCGCTGGCTGGTGCCGCTGGATGCGGGGTTCATCGCTGGCCAGGCCGCCAGCGCCCGGCGGGTGCTGGTGCTGGATGAAGGCCGCCACAGTGGCGGGGTGGGCGAGGGCGTGGTTACCGCACTGGTCGAGGCCGGCCATGGTCACCTGCCGCTGCGGCGGGTCTGCGGCGCCGATACCTATACGCCGCTGGCGGGGGCAGCAATGTTTGGGCTTCCAAGCGACAATGCGGTGATTGGCGCCGCCCTCGACCTGGCGCAGGAACCCTGATGCATGTGTGGATTGGCGGGAATGTTGTTGCCGGCGGCGCAGTCGCCGGCCGAGGTGCTGCAGGCGCAGGCGCTGGCCATGGGGCAGGCGCTGCACCACCGCGGGCCGGATGATGGCGGCACCTGGGTCGACGCCACGGCCGGCATCGCCCTGGCGCACCGCCGCCTGAGCATCCTGGACCTGTCACCGCTGGGCCACCAGCCGATGGCCTCGGCCGACGGCCGTTACGTGATGGCCTACAACGGCGAGGTCTACACCTTCGCCGCCCTGCGTGACGAGCTGGAACCGCTGGGCCATGCCTTCCGCGGCCATTCCGATACCGAGGTGCTGCTGGCGGCGATCCTGCAGTGGGGCGTCGAGGACACCCTGCAGCGCGCCAACGGCATGTTTGCCATCGCCCTGTGGGACCGCCAGGAGCAGTGCCTGTGGCTGGCCCGCGACCGGGTGGGCAAGAAGCCGCTGTACTACGGCTGGGCCGGCGACACGCTGGTCTTCGGTTCGGAACTGAAGGCCTTGTGGCAGCACCCGGACTTCGACAACGACATCGACCGTGATGCCCTGACCCTGCTGCTGCGCCTGGATTACATTCCGGCCCCGCACAGCATCCACCAGCGCTGCTACAAGCTGATGCCCGGCCGCGTGCTGCGCCTGGACGCGGCGATGGTGGCCGCCGGCGCGGCCGCGCACCGCCCCGAGCAGGTGCAGCGCCCGTACTGGGATGCCCGTGCGCGCATGCAGGCGGCCTTGGCTGCACCGTTCCAGGGCCGCATCGAGGACGCCGAGGAACAGCTGGACGTCCTGCTGCGCGATGCCGTGGCGCTGCGCATGGTGGCCGACGTTCCGGTGGGTGTGTTCCTTTCCGGCGGCACCGATTCATCACTGGTGGCGGCGTTGATGCAGGCGCAGAGCACGCCGCCGGTGCACAGCTTCAGCATCGGCTTCAGTGGCTCGCACCATGACGAAGCGCCGCTGGCCAAGGAGCTGGCAGGCCACCTCGGCTGCGACCACACCGAACTCTATGTGAGTGGCGCCGATGCGCTGGCCGTGGTGCCACAGTTGCCGGCGATGTTCGATGAGCCCTTCGCCGATGCGTCGCAGGTGCCGACCGCGCTGGTCGCGCGCCTGGCGCGCCAGGGCGTGACGGTGGCCCTGTCCGGCGACGGTGGCGACGAGCTGTTCTTCGGCTACACCCGCTACGTACGCGCGCTGCGCAACTGGCAGATGCTGGGCCGCGTGCCGGCGCCGCTGCGGCGCTGGATGGGCGCGCGTGCGCACCGGCAGGGCGAGGCCTCACGCACCGGTGGCCTGGCCGCGCTGCTGGCCGAGACCGGCGCGCGTGGCATCGGCGATGTCTACCGCAACCGCATTTCGCGCTGGCGCGACCCGGCAGCGGCGGTGATAGGCGCACGCGAGGCCGGCAGCTTCTACGACCTGGCCGACCCGCTGCACGGCGCGGGTACCCCGGCCGATGCGATGATGCTGGCCGACTTCGTCAGCTACCTGCCCGACGACCTGCTGTGCAAGGTCGACCGCACCTCGATGGCAGTCAGCCTGGAGGCCCGTGCGCCGCTGCTGGACTGGCGCGTGGCTGAATTCGCGTGGTCGCTGCCGTTGGCCTTCAAGCGCAGCGAGGACACCAGCAAGGTGCTGCTCAAGCGCGTGCTCGGCCGTTATGTGCCGCCGTCAATGGTGCACCGGCCCAAGCGCGGCTTCGGCGCGCCGGTGAGTGACTGGCTCAAGGGCGACCTGCGGCCATGGGCCGATGATCTGCTGCAGCCGGCGAGGCTGGAACGCGAAGGCGTGCTGTCGGCGGCCGCCGTGCAGCCGCTGTGGCAGCAGTTCCTGGGTGGCCAGCGCAAGTGGCATACCCACCTGTGGAACGTGCTGATGTTCCAGGCCTGGCAGGACCATTGGCGGCAGGTGCGTGCGGGCGTGGCGCGCGGTTGATCTTCACCGTGGCACAGCGGGGCGGCCGCTACGCTGGCGTTTTCCCGTCAGGAGTGTCCCGCCATGCCTGTTCCCACCATCGCCGTGTTCGTTGGCAGCCTGCGCAAGGAATCCTGCAACCGCAGGCTGGCCTTGGCACTGGAAAAACTGGCCGGTGATCGAGCGCGTTTCCAGTACGTGCGCATCGATGATCTGCCGCTGTACAACCAGGATTTCGATGGCAGCTACCCGGCCCAGGGTACGCGCCTGAAGGACGAGGTGCGCAGCGCCGACGCAGTGCTGTTCGTCACCCCGGAATACAACCGCTCGGTGCCGGGCGTGCTGAAGAACGCCATCGACATCGGCTCGCGGCCATACGGCGACAGCGCCTTCGGTGGAAAACCGGCAGCGGTTATCGGCGCTTCCATCGGCCAGATCGGCACGGCGGTGGCCCAGCAGCACCTGCGCAACACCCTGGCCTTCCTGGACATGCACGTGCTCGGTCAACCCGAAGCGTTCATTCATTTCAAGGATGAGCTGATCGGCGCCGACGGGACGATCCATAACGAGGGCACGCAGAAATTCCTGCAGGGCTACGTGGACCGGTTCCTGAAGCTGATCGCGGTGCACGGCAAGGGCGATTGACGCTGTTTTCGGTGTCAGAGCCCTCTGCTGTGCAGAGGGATCCGACGCCCTGCTGACGGGGGCGGATCCTGTCGCGCAGCGACGGGCTCTGACCCCGACCATGCGATAATGGGATCTCATAGGCCGGACAAGCACGTCGCACCGCGGCGGATATCCCCCGTTCTTCCACGGCTTATCCACAGGCTTGTCCATGCGTCGGGGTCGGCGCATGCCTACACTCGTCTGGCCCACTTTCGCAGGAAACACCGCAGCATGTCCGCCCGCCCCGGCTTCCGTTCCAACCGCAAAGAGCGCGGTGATGGCTTCGACCGCGACCGCGACGAGTCGCGCATCGATCAGTTGCGCGTGCCGCCGCACTCGGTGGAAGCCGAACAGGCGGTGCTGGGTGGCCTGATGCTGGCGCCAGAGGCTTATGATCGGGTCAACGACCAGCTGACCGAGACCGACTTCTACCGTCGCGACCACCAGATGATCTACCGCGCGATCCGCGAGCTGTCCGAGCGCGAGCGCCCGTTCGATGCGGTGACCCTGGGCGAGTGGTTCGAATCGCAGGGCAGGATGGAACTGGTGGGCGATGGCGCCTACCTGATCGAGCTGGCCAGCACCACGCCGTCGGCGGCCAACATCGTGGCCTATGCCGAGATCGTGCGAGACAAGGCAGTGCTGCGGCAGCTGATCCAGGTCGGCACCGATATCGTCAACGACGGCTTCCAGCCGGAAGGTCGCGACAGCAGCGAGCTGTTGGCCTCGGCCGAAAAAAGCGTGTTCGCCATTGCCGAACAGGGCGCGCGCGGGCGTACCGATTTCGTGGCGATGCCCGGCGCGCTGAAGGATGCCTTCGAAGAGCTGCGCAACCGTTTCGAGAACGGTGGCAACATCACCGGCCTGCCGACCGGCTATACCGACTTCGATGCGATGACCGCCGGCCTGCAGCCGACCGACCTGATCATCCTGGCCGCGCGCCCGGCCATGGGCAAGACGACCTTCGCGCTGAACATCGCAGAATATGCGGCGATCAAGTCGAAGAAGGGCGTGGCCGTATTCTCGATGGAAATGTCCGCTTCGCAGCTGGCGATGCGTCTGATTTCCTCCAACGGCCGCATCAACGCGCAGCGCCTGCGTACCGGCCAGCTGGAAGACGAAGATTGGAGCCGCGTCACCAGTGCGATCAAGATGCTGAAGGAAACCAAGATCTTCATCGACGATACGCCGGGCGTGTCGCCGGAGATCCTGCGTTCCAAGTGCCGACGCCTGAAGCGCGAACATGATCTGGGGCTGATCGTGATCGACTACCTGCAGTTGATGAGCGTGCCGGGCAACAGCGAAAACCGTGCGACCGAAATTTCGGAAATTTCGCGTTCGCTCAAGGGTCTGGCCAAGGAACTGAACGTGCCGGTGATCGCGCTTTCGCAGCTCAACCGATCGCTGGAAACGCGTACCGACAAGCGCCCGGTGATGGCCGACCTTCGTGAATCGGGCGCAATCGAGCAGGACGCGGACATGATCGTGTTCATCTACCGCGATGACTACTACAACAAGGAAAATTCGCCGGACAAGGGCCTGGCCGAGATCATCATCGGCAAGCACCGTGGCGGCCCCACCGGTTCGTGCAAGCTGAAGTTCTTCGGCGAGTACACCCGCTTCGACAACCTGGCCCACGACTCGGTCGGTTCGTTCGAATAAGCCCCCGCGGTGTTTCGGTAGCGCCGGGCCATGCCCGGCGGCTTCCCCCGGTTTCGTCAGCTCCAGCCCGGTTTCGTCGCAAACCGTTTGCGGCCACCGGGGCAGGGCGCCATGGTGTCCGCAGGCGGCAGGGTGCCGCCCAAGGAGACCGTCATGAAGACCCTGTTCGCATTGGGCGTGTGGTGCCTGCTGTTCGTGCTGTGCTGGCCGTTGGCGGTCCTCGCCCTGCTGCTGTGGCCGCTGGTGTGGCTGTTGAGCCTGCCGTTCCGCCTGGTCGGCATTACCTTCTCGGCCCTGTTCGCCTTCCTGCGTGCGCTGTTCATGCTGCCCGCGCGCGTGCTGGGCGGCCGGGCGGCGGTCGCATGAGGGCGCTGTTGATGGTCGGGCTGGCTCTGCTGGCGGGCCCGGTACTGGCTGAACCGCCGGCACCGACGCCGTCTTCAGCGTGGCTGGAGCGGCAGCAGCTGGCGGGTGCCGACGAGGCGGATGCGGCGGGAGCGAAGGCTTCGGAGGTGCCCAAGACCAAGCAGCGCTGCCGTGTCGTGAAGGAATGGAAGCGCGGTGAGACGGTGGTGCCGCGTGAGGTCTGTGGCGATCCGCTGAAGAAACCGGCTGGAAAGGTGTAGCGCCGAGCCTATGCTCGGCCCCGCATCAGGCGGCCATCTCCTGCAGAGCCGAGCCCATGCTCGGCTGCTTCCTGCACTGGCCAGCCGAGCATGGGCTCGGTTCTACGACAGTGCGGTTCACTCTCGGCTGCTTTTCGCACATCCGGTCGTAGCTCTGGGTGGCGCTGCAGTGTTGTTGAGCTGACCTTGCCGCACAGACAAAAAACCCTGCCGAAGCGGGGTTTTTCGTATCCAGTCGTGGCGGCCAGCGGCCGGCACTACCAGTGGACGATCAGTTCGCCTTGTGGATGGCGCGCTTGCTGACCGCCATGGCGGCGTCGTGCACGACTTCCGACAGCGACGGGTGGGCGTGGCAGATGCGGGCCAGGTCATCGGCCGAGCCGCTGAACTCCATGGTCAGCACACCTTCGTGCACCAGCTCGGAGACGTTGGCGCCGACCAGGTGCATGCCGAGGATGCGATCGGTTTCGGCATGGGCCAGGATCTTCACGAAGCCTGCCGGTTCGATCATCGCCACGGCGCGACCGTTGGCGGCGAACGGGAAGCTGCCGGCCTTGTACGGAATGCCTTCGGCCTTCAGCTGGGCTTCGGTCTTGCCGACCCAGGCCAGTTCCGGCTCGGTGTAGATAACCCACGGGATGGTGTCGAAGTTGACGTGGCCCGGGAGGCCGGCGATCAGTTCGGCCACCGCGATGCCTTCCTCGAAGCCCTTGTGCGCCAGCATCGGGCCGCGCACGCAGTCACCGACCGCCCAGACGCCGTTGACGCCGGTGTGGCAGTGCGCGTCCACTTCGATCTGGCCACGCTCGTTGATCTTGACGCCGGTGCCTTCAGCCAGCAGGCCCTTGGTGGCGGCGCGACGGCCAACGGCCACCAGCAGCTTGTCCACGGTCAGGGTCTTCTCGCCTTCGCTGTCGGTGTAGGTGTCGAGCTGGACGGCGTGACTTTCCCGGCCGCCGAGATCGAGCTGGTGTTCATCGATCCGTCCGACGACGGCGATGCCGGTGCGATGTTC
>NZ_JBNNHG010000036.1:0-30628 GCF_050268705.1 Stenotrophomonas sp. NPDC077659
ACCCTGCTGCGCCCCGAGCTGGCCCTGGTGATCCTCATGGCCGTGGTCATCGGCATGCTGATCGTGCCGCTGCCCACGCTGCTGGTGGACCTGCTGATCGGCGTGAACCTGATGATCGCGATCATCATCTTCCTCAGTTCGTTCTACGTTGAACGCATCCTGGGTTTCTCCACCTTTCCCTCGGTGCTGCTGTTCACCACCATAATGCGCCTGGCCCTGTCGGTCAGTACCAGCCGTCTGATTCTGGTCGACGCCGATGCCGGCCACATCGTCTCGGCGTTCGGCGAGTTCGTGGTGGCCGACAACCTGGTGGTGGGCTTTGTGATCTTCGCCATCGTGACGATCGTGCAGTTCATCGTCATCACCAAGGGCTCCGAGCGCATCGGCGAGGTCGTCGCCCGCTTTTCGCTGGACGGCATGCCCGGCAAGCAGATGGGCATCGATGCCGACCTGCGTGCGGAATCCATCAATGCCGAACAGGCGCAGAAGCGCCGGCGCGAGGTCGAAAAGGAAAGCCAGCTGTATGGCTCCTATGACGGTGCGATGAAATTCGTGAAGGGCGATGCGATTGCCGGCATCGTCATCGTGTTCGTCAACCTGTTCGGCGGCATCGCTGTAGGCATGCTGCAGCATGGCATGGCGTTTTCCGAGGCTTTGCAGGTGTTCACCCTGCTGACCATCGGTGATGGCCTGGTCGCGCAGATTCCCGCGTTGCTGATCTGCATCAGCGCCGGCTTCGTCGTCACCCGTGTCAGTGGCGATGACGGCAATCTTGGCGAAGGCATCATCCAGGAGCTGTTCAGCAGCCAGAAGGTGCTGGTCATCTCCAGCGTGCTGGTGCTGCTGCTGGGCCTGCTGCCGGGCTTCCCGCTGCCGGTGTTCGTGCTGCTGGCTGCGGGCCTGCTGGCCCTTTCGCTGTGGCGCTCGCGCCGGGAGTCGGCTGCGGCAGCCGCCGCGGCCGGCGCGCAGGGCGCCCTTCCGGCGGACGTGGCCGGCACGCGTGGCGAGCGCGACGGCCGGCAGGTGAACGAGACCGTGCCGCTGCTGCTGCTGGTCCCGCCGGCGCACCACCGCGCCTGGACCACGCAGGGCATCGAGGCCCGGCTGCGCGACCAGCTGCACCTTCGTGCCGGCATGCGCCTGCCGCACCTGGTGATGCGTGAAAGCGTCGATGCCGACCACCGCGTGGTGGTGATGATCAACGAGATCGTCGCCACCAGCGACGAGATCGTGCTGGACCATGTGCGCGTGCTGGCCGACAGCGATGAACTGGACCGGCTGGGCAAGGGCATCGCCGTGGAAGGCCGCTCTGGCCCGCGGCGCTGGGTGCCCAACGACATGCAGGCGCAGCTGCAGGCCATGGGCCTGCGCGTGCAGACCGATCATGAGGCCGTGCATGCGCTGGTACACGAGGCACTGATGCGCAATGTCAGGGAGATCTTCGGCATCCAGGAAACCAAGCAACTGCTGGACGAGACCGAGAAGCGCTTCCCGGAGCTGCTCAAGGAAGTCCATCGCCACGTGCCGGTGCAGCGCGTGGCCGAAGTGCTGCAGCGCCTGCAGCGCGAGGGCGTGTCCATCCGCAACATGCGCATCATCCTGGAAGTGCTGGCGCAATGGGGCCAGCGCGAGAAGGACGTGATCCTGCTGGTCGAGCACGTGCGTGCCGGGCTGGCCCGCTACATCTCCAGCCAGCACGCACGCGATGATCGGATCGCCGCCGTGCTGCTGGCACCGGCTACCGAGGACACCGTGCGTGCCGGCATAAGACAGAGCCAGGGCGCAGCGTTCCTCAACCTGGATCCGGTTACCGCCGACCAGTTGCTGGACCGCATCCACCTGGCCTTCGAACCGCTGGCTGCCACCCGCCCCGACGTGGTGCTGCTGGTGGCGCCGGACGTGCGCCGCTTCGTCAAGCGCTTCATCGAGAACCGCCTGCCGACGCTGGCCGTCCTGTCGTTCTCCGAGATCTCCGATACCGTCAACATCGATGTGGTGAAATCCCTGTGAGCCTGAAAGAAACCCTGATTGCCGCGCTGGACGTCCTCGGCGCCGACGCCTCGCACTTCCAGTTCGACGACCATTCGACCATCGCCATGGCGTTCAACGATGTGGGCGATATCTTCCTGGACCCGCAGCCGAACGAGCGCGTCTGGCTGTGGGGCATGACCGAGCCGGCCGGCGCGGAGGCGCGTCATGCCATCGCCGCGCCGCTGCTGGAGGAAATCCTGCGGCCGGTGCCGCATTGGGAATCCGGTGCGCTTACCGTGTGCGCGAATGGACGCGTGGGCGGCCTGCTGCATCCGGACTGCGTGGCCGACCCGGACCAGTTGGCGGCGGCGCTGGAGGACTTCCACCAGTGCCTGGTGCGCGTGCAGAACATCAAGTGAGCATGCGCGTGTCTCCCTGGCGTGTCGCGGCCCATCCCACGTCCATCGTGGGATCGGTGCTGCGCGTCCCACTGGCCGACGTGGCCATCGGTGAACGCTGCAGCCTGCAGGCCAGCGCAGCCGATGACACCGTCATCGGCGAGGGCGTGGTGATCGGGCTGGACCAGGGCATGGCGTCGATCGGTCTGCTGCAGGACAGTGCGGGCCTGTCCCTGCAGTGCCTGGTCAGCGCGGCGGGCGCCCCTCCTTCGGTTGCGGCCTCGTCCGCACTGCTGGGGGCGGTCCTGGATGGCGCGGGCCGCGAAGTCGACCGGCTTGGCCCCGGGATTGCCGGCCCCAGTGTCATCCGGTCCCTGGCAGGGCAGGGCACCGACTACCGTCAGCGTCGTCCGGTAGAGACGGTGCTGGCGACCGGCATCCGCGCGATCGACGCGCTGCTGACCTGTGGCGAGGGACAACGCATCGGCATCTTCGCCGGTGCCGGCGCGGGCAAGACGACGCTGGCTGACATGCTGCTGGACAACGCGCGGGCCGATGTCGCCATCGTTGCGCTGGTGGGCGAACGCGGGCGCGAAGTCGCCACGCTGGTGGACCGGCTGCGTGCGTCGTCGCGGGCGGGGCGCTGCATCGTGGTGCAGGCCACCTCCGATACCGCGCCGGCCGTCCGCTGCAATGCGGCGCACCTGGCCACCACGCTGGCCGAGCATTTCCGCGATGAAGGCCAGCGCGTGCTGCTGGTCATCGATTCGATCACCCGCTACGCGCGCGCTCTGCGCGAGCTGGCGCTGGGCGCCGGCGAACTGCCGGCGCGGCGTGGCTATCCCGCATCGGTGTTCGAAACGCTGCCGCGCCTGCTGGAACGCGCTGGGCGCAGCGAGCGCGGCAGCATCACCGCCTTCCACACCGTGCTGCTGGAGGACGAGCAGGAGGCCGACCCGGTGGGTGAGGAAGTCAAGTCGCTGCTGGATGGACACCTGTACCTGTCCAGCCGGCTCGCAGGCCGTGGCCATTTTCCCGCCGTGGACGTGCTGCGCAGTGGCAGCCGCCTGTTTACCGCGCTGGCCGATGGCGCGCAGCAGGCCAGCGCCGCGCGCGTGCGTACGCTGCTTGGCACGCTGGAGGAACTGCAGTTGATGCGCGATCTGGGCGAGTACACGCCCGGCGTCAGCGCTCACTACGACACCGCCGTGGCGTGTGAACCGGCCCTCGACGCGTTCCTGCGGCAGACCCCGCAGGATGTGAGCGCGCTGGCGCAGACGCTGGAGCAGCTGCATGCGCTCGCGCACTGACCGCACTGCCCACCGCCTGCTGGCACTGAAGGCCGCGCAGATGCACCTCGCGCGCGCCGCAGCGGCCACGCAGGCGCAGCAGGGCGCGGCACAGCGCTGCGAGGCCGAGGCGCTGCGCGCGCAGGCCGAGGATACGGTGGCACAGGCCATTCCCCTGCCCGAACCGGGCCTGTCACGCAGCGCGCTGTATGACCGACTGCGCACGCTGGCCGTGGCCCGCGCCCACGCGCTGGAACTGCAGCAGGCCGCCGGTGACCTGGACACGCAGGCGGCGGCCTGCGAGGAACGCGCGCAGGCGTCCCGGCAGCAGGCACGGGCGCACCAGCGCAAGCAATCCAAACTCGATCACTGGCAGCAACAGCAGCGCCGGGCCCAGGCCCGCCGCCATCACCAGCGCCAGTACCAGCACCACCTGGAGGATGTGTCATGTCGATTCCCGCCGCCGCGCTGACGGCCGCGGCCCCTGTGCCGAGCACTGTTCCCTGTCCGCCGCCCGCGACGCCGCTGCGTGAGCGCGTGGCCGCCGCACAGGCTGCGGCCGACGACACGGCTGTTCCCGTGCTGCCGCTGCCGGATCGGCGGGAAGACGCCCCGGCCGACGACGCTGACACGCCTGGCTGCCGGGACGAGGGCGAGCTGCTGCTGGGCAGTGCCGAGGCGATCTTCGCTGTACCGTTCACGGCGTCTGCGCCTATGCGTGCGTCTGGCCGTGCCTTCCCGATGGACCTGTTGGCAACGGCACCGGTTGCCGCGCGGCAGGCCGCAGGCGATGTGGCGGGCGGTGAGGCGGTACTGCCGCCACCGCGCACGCGCGGGCTGTCCCGCGCCACCACGGTGCCACAGCGTGCCGCCGTCGGCCCGCAGCCGGCCCCACTGGGGGTCATCGCATCGCCGCGTCCCGGCTACGCCATCGCGATGGCCCTTCCAGCGCAGCACGACAACGCGCCCAAGGCTGAACGTGCTGCTCTGGCTGCCGTCTCGGCCTGGTCAGTTCCGGCCTCGGCACCCGTACCCGCAGATACCGTAACCGCGCGCATGGCAGGGTTGCCGCTGGCGGTGCCGACCGCCGCACCGGCGGGCGCTCCCGTCACGACGGCCGCACAGGCCAGCACGCAGCAGGCCAGCACGCATTCTCCCCTGACGCCTGCACCGGAGGCGCCCGCGAAGATCGCAGCCCGCACAGCCACGCGCCGGGTCGAACCCGGCGATGCGCCCCCCCCGCAGGTGCCGCAACGCGCGGCCACACCAGCGCGGGCGCCGCTGCAGACGCCTTCTCATGACAGCCGTCGCACGGCGTCGCAGGCTGCCGCCACGGCGGGGTCCGCCCCGGTGGTGGATACCGGTACCCGCATCACGGTGCCGTTCACCCGCTACGGGCCGGGGCACCAGGTCACCGCGCACTGGGGCGGCGGCTCCGCCGGCCTGCGGCTGCACAGCAGCAGCGAGCGCAGCCACCGCGCCGTCGTGGCCGCCCTGGAACAGCACGGCGTGCCCGGCCACACGCAGGTGGAGGCCAGCCACGGCATGGGCGATGACACGCCGTCGCGTGGCGGGCCGCGCTACCTGCCACCCGAGGAAGACGCATGAGCGCGGCCTTTCCACTGTTGAAACAGATCGGTCCTGCCCCGCTGCGCCTGCAACAGCTTCACCAGTGGCTGCGGCAGCAGCGCGTGGACGTGCAGTTGCGCCCGTTGCCGGGCGTGCCCTGCCTGCGCTTCGAACTGCACGGCGCCAGCGGCACGCTCACCTGCCAGGTCCAGGCGCAGGACTGGGCCGCGCACCATCTGCCGGCGCTGCAGGGGCTGGACTGGATGCAGATGGATCACGACCTGCTGTGCGGCCTGTGCAGTGGCGCGATGCCGCTGCCGTGGGACATTCCCGCGCTGGAATGCCACGACGCGCGTTTCCTGGGCATCGCCACGGCCACCGCTGATGCGCCCGTCCATCCGCAGGTGCAGAGCCGGCTGGGGCCGGTCTGGATCGAGCAGATGGACGGGACCTGGCCGCAGCACGCCGCCGCCATCGAAGTGACCGGCCACGAACGGCTGCCCCTCGCGCTGCGTCTCGGGCGCATCGCCTGCCCGCCGCGGCGCCTGCGGCGGCTTCGCCCGGGCGACATCCTGCTGCTGCCGGGCGCCCATCCCCAGGCCTGGCGGGCCAACCGCTGCCTGTTCGATTTCACCCTTCAACCGGATGTCCTGCTTGTGACCACGATCCACCCCACCGAGGCCGATCAGCCCGACGACAGCTCCGTCGCTGCCCACGCCACACCGTATCCCGCCCTGGACCTGGCCAGCCTGCCGCTGAGCCTGGAGGTGGTGCTGGGCACGCTCCAGATGAGCCTGGCCGAGCTGGCCGAGCTGTGCGAAGGCAGTACCCTGCACCTGCCCGCGCAGGCCCACCGCCACGTACGCATCGAGCACAACGGCCATTGCGTGGCCACCGGTGAACTGGTGCAGGTGGGCACCACGCTGGGCGTGCAGCTGGCCCAGGCACCGCACCTGAAATGAACGTGGTCACCGTCAACAACGACGTTTCGCTGATCGTCGTTCTCGCGCTGGCCTCGGTCCTGCCGTTCCTGGTCGCGGTGGGCACCTGCTACATCAAGTTCACCGTGGTGTTCACCCTCATCCGCAACGCGCTGGGCCTGCAGCAGGTGCCGTCCAACATGGTCATCAACGCCCTGTCGTTGATCCTGGCGTTCCATGTCATGCACCCGATCCTCAACGGCATCTACAGCGCCTACCTGGACCTGCCCGAGCCCTTGACCACCGTGCAGTCGGTGGTCGCATTCCTGGACGGCAGCCTGGGTGACTACAAGGTGTACCT
Source organism: Stenotrophomonas sp. NPDC077659 (assembly GCF_050268705.1). NCBI lineage: Bacteria > Pseudomonadati > Pseudomonadota > Gammaproteobacteria > Lysobacterales > Lysobacteraceae > Stenotrophomonas > Stenotrophomonas sp. NPDC077659. The sequence goes on from NZ_JBNNHG010000036.1 coordinate 6,509, forward strand.
GGCCCGGCACGCCGATCCGGAGCTGCTGGGCTTCTTCGAACGCGCGCAGGTCATCGACGGCGCCGACGTGCCGCTGCCGGGTGCCCCGCCGGAGGACCGCCCGCTGTTCGCGCTGCTGCCGGCCTATGCCCTGAGCGAACTCAAGGATGCCTTCCTGATGGGCTTCTACCTGTACCTGCCCTTCGTGGTGGTGGACCTGATCGTGTCGGCCATCCTGCTCGCGCTGGGCATGATGATGATGAGCCCGGTCACCCTTTCCGCGCCCATCAAGCTGATCCTGTTCGTGATGATGGATGGCTGGGCGATGCTGTCGCAGGGCCTGGTGCTGCAGTACCTGGATGTGCCCGCACCGGTATGAACGAGATCATCAACATCGGCAACAAGACGCTTTGGCTGGTCCTGATGCTGTCGGCCGCGCCCGTGCTCATCGCCACCCTGCTGGGCCTGCTGGTCGGCCTGTTCCAGACCGTCACCCAGCTGCAGGAGCAGACGCTGCCCTTCGGAGTGAAGATGCTGGCGGTGATCGTGACCGTGCTGGCGCTGATGGGCTGGTACGCGCAGACGCTGCTGGACTTTGCGAACCTGGTGCTGGCCCGCGCGCTGGCGGTCTGACATGAGCGTGTCGCTGACACCGCTGGATGCCGCCCTCATCGCCCTGGTGCGTGATCACGCGGTGCCTGCCGCACTGGGCATCGCCCGGTTGTTGCCGTGCGTGGCATGGCTTCCCTACCTGGGGGCCGGCGCATTGCCGTCACGCACCGTGCGCGTGCTGCTGGCGCTGGTGGTGCTGGTGGGCATGTGGCCGGTCACCTCCGAACTGCAACGGCCACACGGGCTGGGCGGGCTCGCGCTGGCCGCGATGACCGAAGCCATCATCGGTACCGTGCTGGGGTTGATGCTGGCGCTGCCGTACCACGCCTTCCATGCGGTCGGTTCGATCATCGACACCCAGCGTGGTGCCGGCGTCGGCGCGCTGCTGGACCCCCTCACCGGGGTGGAGGCGACCGAGATGGCCAACCTGCTGCAGATGTTCAGCGCGGTGGTGTTCCTGGTGGCCGGCGGCATGCTGCCGCTGATGGAAGCCATCCACGGCAGCTATACGCTGCTGCCGATGGGGGCCCGCTTCGTGCCTGGTCTGTCCAGCCTGCACGGCTTCATGGACCTCGTGTTTTCCGCCGCCGTGCGCATGGCCGCACCGGTACTGCTGCTGTTGTTCTTAGTGGAAGTGGTGCTGGGCGTGCTGTCCCGGTTCGCCCAGCAGCTCAATGCGTTCTCGGTATCGCTTGCGCTCAAGTCCTTCCTGGCGCTGCTGGCGATGCTGTTCTACTTCATGCAGGTGATGGTGGACCAGGTGCCGGCGTTGTGGCGGCTGCACCCGGCGCTGCGGGCGTTGCTGCCGGGGGCGGCGGCATGAGCAGCGGTGCCAGTGAAAAGACCGAAAAGCCCACGCCCAAGCGCCTGCGCAAGGAAGCGGAGAAGGGCAAGAGCTACAACAGCCGCGATCTGCTGGCCGCCGCTGTGCTGTGGACCGGGGGCCTGGCCATGGCAACCCTCAGCGGCTTCCAGGCGGTACGCGCGCTGTATACCGATCTGGTGGGTGGCCGATTCCAGCTTCCGCCGGCGGCCGCCGCCGTGGCCGCACTCAAGGCGTTCGCCTGGGCCGTCATGCCGGTGCTGGCGGCTGCCCTCGTCGCCATCGTGGTGACATCGCTGCTGATGAGCCGGGGCATCCTCGCGACCGAGGCCATCCGCCTCGATCTGAATCGCGTCAATCCGGTGAACGGCTTCAAGAACCTGTTCACGCTGAAGGTGATCAAGGATCTGGTCCGGGCGCTGCTGTACCTGCTGTGCGCGGGCCTGTTCTGCTGGCTGGCCTTCAGCCTGTGGGGCGCCGAACTGTTCGGCGTCGTCCACGCCACCGATGCACAACTGGCCGCCACCGCGCGCACGCTGGTTGCCCGCGTCGGCGCCGGCCTGCTGCTGGCGCTGGCGCCGGTCTACCTGCTGGCCGGGTGGGTAGACCATCTGCTGCACATCCGTGAACTGAAGATGGAAAAGCACGAGGTCAAGCGGGAACGCAAGGACAACGAGATCAGCGAACAGGTCCGGCACCGGCGCCGTGAAATCGGCGACGAACTGTCCGCACAGGTCCAGGCCGACACCACCGGCTCCACGCTGGTACTGGCCAATCCCACCCATATCGCCATCGGCATCTTCCTGATGGACGACGACGTTCCCATGCCCTTCGTTTCGGTGCGCGAACAGGGTGCCCGCGCGCGCAAGGTGATCGCGCTGGCCGAGCGCAGCGGCGTCCCCGTGGTGCGCGACATCCGCCTGGCGCGTGCCGTGTTTGCCCGTAGCCGCCGCTACCGCTTCGTACACGACAACGACATCGACGGCGTGATGCACATCGTGCGCTGGCTGCGCGACGTCGAGCGCGCGTCGCAGGCAGTGGAGGGCGACGTTCCCGCTACGGACGTGCCCGCGCATGCCCCGCTTCCAGCTTCTCCTTCCCCCCCGCACAGGTGACACCCCATGAATGAAGCTCCTCCCGGCCCCGGCGCCGACCAGGACACCGCAGAACAGACCCGGCTGATCATCGAGGGGCTGCGCAATGGCGCCACTCTCAAGGACCTCAAAGGCATCAGCGACGACATGCTCGAAGGCGTCTATGCCCTGGCATATGACTTCTTCCGCAATGGCCAGCTGGACGATGCCGAGCACTTCTTCCGCTTCCTGTCGCTCTACGATTTCTACAACGCAGACTACGCGATGGGCCTGGCTGCGGTGCTGCAGATGAAGAAGCAGTACGACAAGGCGATTTCCCATTACGCGCTGGCGCAGATGCTCGACACCCGTTCCGACACGCCCCTGTTCCACATGGCCCAATGCCATCTGGCGCTGGGCAAGCTGCGCCTGGCGCGTGAGTGTTTCGAAGGCGTGGCCCGGCGTGCTGCCGGCAGCGAGCTGGGCCATCGCGCGCAGGCGTACCTGGACGCCATCGGTTCGGTGGCGGAGACGGACGATGCAGCGGGCGACGTGCCTGCAGGCACGTCGGACTGACAGCAATGCGACGCTGCGCCGTCGTGCCGGGCATGCGCAGAACTTGAAAGCGTCGCGGCGGCGCAGCGGGGAACATGGCAACACAGGATGCATGGCAGGCGTGGCCCTCAAGGGCGGCGCGCTGCAGGCGCCTTTCCCTCCGCACACAGGCACGATGCCATGAACACACTCTCCTCCGGGCTGCCGCTTCCGCTGGCGCTGCGCAGCGGCAGCCACGGCCAGGCCGTCCGGGCCGCCCAGGGCTTCGGCGCCGTCGAGGCGGCCGCCATCGAAAAAGTGCAGGCGCGCTTCGTGCAGCTGGTGGACCGGTTGCAGGCGCAGGGCCCCACCGGCCCGCGCGCGGCCAGCACCGCTACCCCGGCGCCGCAACTGCGCGCGCCCGATCCGCAGCGCCTGGGCCGCGCCTTCGATGCCGCCGGGCTGCAGCAGGAACGTGCACGGTTGTCACCGCATGCGGCGCTGCTGGCACTGGTCGGCACGCTGGGCAGGATGCTGGGCGCCAGTTCGCTGGCCAATCTGGTAGCGGCCAGCAAGCTGCGTGCCGAGGTGCTCGCCGGGCGCAGTGCGCAGGGGCAGCAACTGGCCGCCGCGTTGGAGGCCGCCCTGGCTGCCGAACGTGCTGCTGCGGACGTGGTGGATGCGGCCAGTGCTGAAGCGCAGCAGGCGCTGGCCGCTGCCGAAGCCGCGCGAGCCGAAGTTGACCGGCTGCAGCAGGCACTGGACGGTCTGGACCCGGCCGATCCGGACTACGAACGCCTGCGCGCCGCGCTGGAAGGCGAGTTGTCCAGCGCCCGGCAGACCGCAACCGCCGCCGCCGAGGGCGCCGAACGCGCCGGGGCACGGCTGGTGGCGGCCAGTGATGCGTATGCCGATGCGGTAAAGGCGTCCAGCCAGGCGCGGGCGGAGATCGATACGTTCGACCGGGAGGACGTGGTGGGCCTGCGCCCGCCCCAGGCCGACATGGGCAGCCGCAGCGCCCGCATGCAGGCGCTGATCGGCCTGCTCAGCCAGATCATGTCTGACGCGTCGCTGGAAAAGATCAGGACCGACAGCGAAATGGCGATCGCGCGCCTGGAAGCCTCGCAGAAGGAACAGATGCGACTGGCCGAGGAGCAGGAGGCCGAACTGGAGCGCGCCCGCGAGGCCGAGCAGAAGTCGGGCTGCTTCGGCAAGGTTTTCGACTGGGTCGGCAAGGCGCTGGCGGTGGTCGGCAGCATTGCCGCGATCGCCGTCGGCACGCTGACCGCCAACCCGCTGCTGGTGGTCGCCGGCACCGTCGGGCTGCTGATGACGGTGGACAGCATCCAGGCCGAGTTCAGCGGATTTTCGGTCATGGGCAAGGTAACCGAGGCCATTGCCCGGGTGGTCACCGAAGTGCTGGTCGCCTATGGCGTGGACCGCACCATCGCCGAGCAGATCGGTGCGGTGGTGGCGGTGATCGTGGTCATGGTGGCCATCATCGCGGCCTCCATCGCGGCCGGCAACGCAAGCGGTGCCGCGACCGAAGCGGGCAGGATCGTCAGCCTGGTCAAGCAGGCCGTGGAAGTGGTGCAGGTGCTGGCACAACTGGCCTCGGTGGCGGCTTCGGTGGCCACCAGCGTGGGCAGCCTGATCGTCGCCGGCATCGAGGTCGAGGTAGCGCGGCTGCTTCAGCTTCTGGAGAACCTGCTGTTTGGCGATGACGTCATCCGCAATCTGCTGCAGATGGCGCAGGACGCCGCCGCCCAGCTCAGCCGCACCGGCCTGGCGCTGATGGCCCAGGCCAGCGACATCCTGGCCGAGGAAGCGTCCGCCTCCCGCGCCGTGCTTTCCCATATCCGCACCTCGGCCTGAGCCGGGCATCCCTTTCCCCGGGGCTGCGTCCCCGCCTGTGAGGCCGTTTTCCATGAACAACATCATTTCCAATTCGTCCGTGCAGCTGCTGCACTCCCCTGTCCGCCCAGCTGAAGCCACCACCCGCACCGAGGCCGCAAAAGCCATCGATGCCGGTGAGATGGACCGCACCGCCACCCAGGTGCTGGCCCACGCAGGTGGGGTGGCCGCAGCGCCCGGCGGCCTGGTCACCACCCTTCGTGCGCCCGTCCGCGATGCCGTCTCTGCCGGCGAAGCGCGCACGGTGGTCGAAGGCCTGCCGACGGGCTCTCTGATCGGCCCGGCCAGCGTGCAACGGCAGCAGCTGATGGAACGCGCCGCCACCCTGAGCGAGGCCGGTGTGCGCCAGGCCGTCGCCAACGGGGCCAATGAAGGGCCGGAACGGCTGAAGGCCGGTACCGAGTACGCCATGCTCAAGACGTTGGCCGAGGCGCCGGATGACGGCGTGCGCCAGGCCCACGTCGACAGCGTGTTTGCCGGCATCACCAGCAGGCTCGTGCAGGTGCGCGTGCCCGACACCGCCGCGCTGGAGGCGTTGCGCGCCAATGGCCGGCTGGAAGAGGGGATGGCATTGTCATCCGGGCTGGACACGCTGATCGCCATGAGCCCGGAAGAACGCGTGGAAAGAACCCGCACCGACGCCATGTTCGCGATGATGGTGCTGCTGATGACGCTGTTGATGGCACTGTCTGAAACCGAACGCAACCAGAGCGCGCAGTCCCTCATCAAGGCCGAGGCCTTCGTCAAGGCGGCAGGCGAGCGGCTGGTGACCAGTGCCGAAGAACACCGCAAGGGCGCGGCGGTCGCGCTGGGGACGACGGTAGCCGTTGCCGGCGCCGGCCTGGGTACCATGGGCTATGGCGCGGCAAGGAACGTCAAGAGCATCCGGACCAATGAGCGCGGCGCCATCAACCATACCCGCGCGGCCGACCAGCAGGCGCGCGGCCTGGCCGAAGGCCAGACGCGGGTGAGCGGAGGCCGCACCAGCCCCGGGCAGGAACAGGTGCTGAGCGCCAGTGGTCACCGTACTGCGGCAGCAGAGAGTTACGCCAAGCACGGCATGAACACCACGCGCAATGCGGTGGTCAGCAGCGGTGGCCAGTCGTTGGCCCAGATGGGCAACAGCGCGGGCAATGTGGCGCAGGCCGATGGCGATGCCAAGGCCGCAGAACAGAGCCGCATCAAGGAAAACCTGAGCCAGGCCGCCGAGGTCAGCCGCAAGACCGCCGAGAACCAGCAGCAGGAGGCAGTGAAGGCGCGTGAATCGACCGACGAGGTCCGCCGGCAGCTGGCGGCGCTGGGCGATACCGAGGCCGCGACCCGTGATGCGATCACCCGCAACATCGGCGCCTGATTCCCTGTTTTTACTTCTCTCATGCCGCCGGCAATAGCGCCGGCGGCACACAGCATCTTCCGAGCCACGATGATTACTGCGACCGCTTCACTTCCGCCGCGCATATCCACCGCGCCGATGTCCATGGCTGCCTCCAGTCATACGGCAGCAGGCGAACAACACACATCGCCCCAGCGTGCCAGCAGAGCCGATCTGATCGGCAGGAGCGCGCAACTGCACGCCGAGCAGGGCCGACGTGCCGGGCTGCGCTTTCAGATGCAGCAGGGCGTGCAGCTGCAGCGCCAGCTGCAGGCGGTGCTGGATGAAACAGAACACGCCGTGCTCCACGGGCGGGCGCAGGAGGGCGGCGCTCTGGCGCAACCGGCCAATGATGCGCACGAACGACGCTTGGCCGCCAGAGCCATCCTGGCGTCGCGGGCCCGTGCCGCCGGGCTGCTGACGGCGGCGCAGGCGGCCCCGCTGCCCGGCGACGACGACGCGGGCATGCTGCGGTTGCAGGCAAACCTGGCGCAGGCGCTGCATGGCCTGCGCCATGCCTGGGCACAGAACGAAGCCAAGGGTCTGTTTGTGCTGGATGGAGAAGACGGCGATCTGGCCTTGCTTGACCGCTGGACCGCGCAGCTTGCCGAAGCCGAGCGCCGCCACGCCATCATCGCAGACATGAAGGGGGCCGTGCAGTCGCTCCGATCCGCGCATGAGGCGATGGCGCCGGATGCTGCCGCGCAGGCAATTCTGGCTGCCGAACAGGCAGGGCGTACCCAACGGGTGCTCAACCTGCAGGCGCTGGCATCTGACCCCGCCATCGACGCTTCGGTGAAGGCCGAGGTCACCAGCCAGCTGCAGCCCCTGTTTGCCAACGACGAAGTGACCGATCCGTCCGCACAGGATGACGGATCGCATTACGACTTCTTCGATGAGCTGTTCAAGATGCTCGAAGGGCTGGAGGGTGACTGGCTTGAGCGCAACCAGGAGATCCTGGAAAAGTACATCGCCTTCTTCGACAAGCTCACCAGGATCATGGCCAGCCTGTCCTGGGCGGTCCAGCAGCAGCGCGACGGTGAACTTGAAATCAACGTGCAGTATCTGCTGGATGAACTTGCTGGTTTGATGGGCAACGACAGCGAGCTGGGCCTGGGGGGCGATTTCAAGACGGAAGCAGAAGCGAAAGCGTTTCTCGAGAAACTGGGACTGGAAGGCGTAGTCGTTCGCCCCAAGACCGATGGTAGTGGTTACGAACTTGCAATCGATAAGGAGTTGATCAAAGGCATCCGTGACGCGATCAATCCGGGCGGTGTTCCAGTCGAAGGGCATCGATGGATCTCTGCGGCCCGTTGGAACGCGATGATCGCCGCCAAGGATGCGCTGATGGAGCGCTTCAACCACATCAGCAAGGTAATGACCGAAAACTATCAGCGCACCCTGCAGCTGTGGGATACGTTGGTGAAGACCTTGAGTGGCACCATCGATGCGATCACCGAAGCGGACCGCGTCTTCGCCAGCAATCTGACCTGATCACACTTGTTCCCCTTCAAGCAGGTAATCCCCATGCCCTCCGTTCGTACGTCTGCCATACCTCCCTTCAGCCAGATGCATACGCCTGTGCTGGAGCGGCGCACTTCCTGGTCGGGTGTCGGCCCCAGGAATGCCGCGATGCCCCGCTCGTCCACCCCGGCCGGTTCACGTGGGACAGCCGGCGGCGGCACGACCAGCGCGCTGTTCTCGCGGCTGGGCAATACGGGCAAGGCAGCCGAGGTGCTGGATTCGCTGGGTGCAGCGCACGCCACGTTGTGCAATGACGCATTGGTCGGCAGTGCACGCAGCGGAAACAGTTCCCGCATCGACGCCAGCCATGTGTTCGGGCAGAACCGGATCGACGCCTCCATCGCGCATCGTGAACGCGCCACGCAGCGCGTGCTTGCCGGCATCGGCGGCGTGGGCGAGGCCACCATTGGCGAGATCGTCAAGGGTGACCATGACGCCATGGGACGTGAAGCAGTGGTCAGTGCCTGCGTGCAGCTGGCCATCACCGATGTGGCGCGCTTTGGTATCGAGCATGCCGGTGTTCTGCCGTTGCCGCAGGTTCCTGCTGTTTCTGTACGGGCGGTGGAAAGTGCGCTGGCGGACTATATCCGCATCGTTACCAGTGAAGGTGAGCGCAAGGGCCGTAACGACTGGTCCGACTGCGCGGGCAACGGCGTCGCCACGCCCGTACGCAGGAAAGCACTGGACAACCTGATCAAGGCCGCGGACAAATTGAAAGCGGTCGTTGATCTGAGGGCCGGTGGTGACGCGCAGAACACCACCCTGGGCCGCCTGGCCGAGTTGATGATGCCGGGGCTGGACCATATCGCCTGCCAGAAGCAGGGCATCTGCCTGAGCCAGGCGGTGCAGCCGGGGGCGCTGGAAGGCTTCATCAATGCCAAGGCCGGTGCCGCCTGGACCACCGTGATGGACCAGTGGAAGGCGACCGACACCTTGGGGCTGTTCACCTTTGCGGGCAAGCTGATGCACCTGCTCGAGGAAGCGGTGGCGGATGAACCGTCCACGCCTTCCCCGCCGGTTCCCCCACCTGCGACGCCGGAACCCGGCAGGGGCCTTTTCGAGCATCCGACCGCGCCAGGATTCAACAACGCCCACGTCATGCTGCAGGGTGGGGTGGAGAACACCGTGCATGCACCGGATCTGAGCTGGATGCCCGATCTTGTCAAGACGCTGATCGAGCCGATGCAGAAGGCCAACGAGCAACTGCTGCATCTGTTGCAGAATGGCGTTGTCGGCAAGCCGGGCCCGGATGGGAAGCCCGGAGCGGACGGCACGCCGGGTCCCGATGGATTGCCTGGGCCGGATGGCCAGCGCGGGCCGGATGGATATCGCGGGCCGGATGGATGGCAAGGTCCTGACGGAAACCCTGGACCGGATGGCCGGCGTGGTCCGGATGGACATCGCGGCCCTGACGGCCTTCCTGGGCCGGACGGCAGGCCGGGGCCGGATGGGAATCCCGCACCGGAGGCCCGCCCCGTCGAAGATCACATTCCGGAAAGAAATGACGTCCCAACGCCGCGAGCGGCGCCCGAACCGCAGTTCCACGCGCGTGCAACGCCGGTCATCATCCGCTCCGCCACGCCGGAAAAGCCGCGGCTGGAGTCCTATCTCGACAAGCTCAATCCAGGCCTGCGCCGTGCGAACGTGCGGGCAGGGGGGCCATTGCATACGCTGAACTTCACCGCGACGCGGCACAACATCCCCGGTACGTGGCAAGGTGGCGAGGAGCGGAATCAAACGACGGTTCTACGGCACACCGGTGAAAACGTCGCAATGACGGCACGAACAGTCGCTGCGGTGCCTGCATTCACGCCCACCCACGACATCAACCATCGCGGCGCCGGTGCCGAGCGCAAGGAGGCTGTCGACCTGCGCCTCAAGACGGTCAGGAATCCGGCAACCGCCACACAGGACGGTCGCAAAGCCTGGGAATTCCACCCTTACGACGACGACGCTGCGTAGGTCTGGACCAGAGCACTTGACGCTTCCAGTCACCTGCCTTTCCGGCGCGGCACCGCATCACCGCCGCGCCGGGAGCGCTCTGTGCTGATCGCCTGCCTTCACTGCCAGGGCGTGTGTTCGCCGTGATCCGGACCCTGCTTTCTTTGCGCGTGTGCGCCCACAGGCCAGGTGCACACGACGTAGCCAGACCTCATTTCCCGTTTCCCATGTCCTGCGATTCCCGTTCTCCTCTCTTGCCGGCCGTGCAGTCGCGCGTCGTCGGTCCTCCCGCCTGGTCGTTTACGCGACGAGAGACATCTGCCGTCACACTTGCCGTCGTGCATGCGGTCCGCAATGCACCCAGTGCATGCCTCGGCGATCTCATCCGCCGCAGTGAAGAGCACCTGCGGCTGGACGAACTTCACCAGGCGTCCCGTCATCTCCCGCCGTCGTCCTGCCTGCGCCTGGGCAACGACGGAATACTCCGCGAGGCATCGCCCGGCGGGATCAATCCGCTTGCACGTTTCAAGGCCGCAGTGCGCCATCCCGAACAGGTCAAGGCGCTGTGCGCGGAGGTCAACGACATCACCGACGGATCGCTCACCGCCGTGCGGGGCTGTCACCTCGCGCTGTTCGCGCGCAGTGCCGCGCACAAGCTGGAAGCACTGGCACGCCATGCGTTTCCTGAAGTACATCGTGCGGCAGTCGTAGAAGCAGCACACGGAACACCGGTGGCCGATACCATCGCGCACACCCTGGCCACGGTGCTGGATTCACTGCGCAACGGCACCACCGCCGTTGAAAGGATAATCTGAGCCACGCACGCTGCATGGGTTTTTGCAAGTTTTTGCATGGACCATGTCATGGCAATCACACACCATGGCGCACGGCCCGCAGAGTGCATACGCGCACACGACCGGCAGGCCTGCTCAATGCCTTCTGGATGTCCATGACCCTCGAACTGCCCCCTTCTGTACACATGCTTGTCGCGCATGCCAGTGGCCTTGCCCCGCAGCAGGTGCAGGGTACTGACCGTCTGGTCGAGGATCTGGAAATGGATTCGCTGGAGGTCGCGGGCCTGTTCCTCGATATCGAGAACACCCATGGCGTCATCCTGCCGCGTGACGTGGTGCAGTCCATCCACACCGTCGCCGATCTGGATGCCGCGGTCACCGCGCGCGGGAACCGGCACGCATGATCCGCCTGGCCATGTCCATGCTGTTGCTGATGCCAGCGGCGCGGGCCGCCGATATCCATGCGCGCATCGACGATGCGGGGCAGATCCAGCTCAGCGACCGGCCTGTGCCCGGCATGCAGCGCTTTGAACCGCTGCAGCGTCACCTCACCCGTGGGATGGCCAGGGCCGTGCAGCCCACGGCGCCGCGTGCCATTCCCGCATGGGCGCATCCGCTCATTGCCGATGCCGGCCAGCGCACGGGCGTGGATGCGGCGTTGCTGCACGCCGTGGTGCAGGTGGAGTCGTCCTACAACCCGCGTGCGGTGTCGCGCGCCGGTGCCGGTGGCCTGATGCAGTTGATGCCCGCGACCGCACGGCGCTTTGGCGTGCACGATCGTTTCGATGCGGCGCAGAACCTCAGCGGCGGCGCCGCCTATCTGGCCTGGCTGATCCAGCAGTTCGATGGCGATCTGGAACTGGTGCTGGCGGCCTACAACGCAGGGGAGGGCGCCGTGCGCCGGCATGGAAACCGTGTGCCTCCCTATGCGGAAACGCGCGCATACGTCCGCCGTGTGCTGGCCCTGTACGCCCCGTGAGCGCGTGATCGACCCTTCTTCCTTCCCTCTGTTTTCGGCAGCAACGTCATGTCCTACCAGCTGAAGCTCCTGTCCGGCACGTTGAACGGCGTGGAATACACCTTGAACGCGGGTGACACCCTGTTCCACATCGGCTCGCAGCAGGATCTGCTCGACGGCCGTGCCGCGCATCTGCTGCAGGGCGCCAGCAATGCCTATTTCCTTCCCGAAGACCTGCCGCCGGGCGCATTCGTCGTGCAGTGGCAGGACGGCGAAGAGGGCCGTGCCGCGCTGCAGCTGGGCGAGCGCGAGACACCCGACCAGCCCTGGCAGTACCGGCCCCTGCTGCCGCAGACGGTGTTCTGCTCTGGCGGCGTGTACTTCGCGGTGCGCGCCGAAGCCGATGCCTGGGCACCGGAGGTGCTGGCCTTCACGCCGCCGGGCCTGCCGGTTGCGGCCGTGGTGCCGGGCAGGCGCGCGGCGTCCGATGAATCCCGCCGTCGTCCGCGTCGCCGCCTGCTGCGCTGGGCAGGCCTGGCGATGGTCGGCGTGGCGCTGGCATCGGCCTGCTTCTACTGGCAGTACACGCCGCAGGTGCGCGTCAGCGGCCTGGCCTCGGTGCTGCGCGATGCCCCGGCTGACTACCAGATCGTCGCCGGCAGTGATGGCCGGCTGTACGCCTTCACCGATGATCGCGATGGCCCGGCATGGGGCGAGCGCGCCAGCCGCCGGCTGCAGCGCCATGACGATGTCTACCTGTTGCGGCGGAACGAAGCCACGCGCCTGGAACAGGGACTGCTGCAGGCCGGGCTGCCCGTGGTCATTGTGCGCCTGGTGCAGCCGACGCGGCCGGACATCGTCCTGCTGGGCCCGGTCAGCACCGCCCAGCGCGAGCGCGCGCAGGCCTTCATCGGCCAGCAGGCACCGTATGCCTCGGTGCCGGCGCAGGTGAGTACCACTACCGATGCCGCCCTGGTCGCACTGGCCCAGGCGCAACTGCGCGGGCTGGGCATCAGCAGCCGTGCCGAACCCCATGGCGCGCGAGTGAGTGTCATCAACGATGTGTTCCTGGACGACGCCGCACTCAACGCCATGGCCGGCATGGCCGAGCGCTTCCACCGCGAATGGGGCCAGCGCCGCATCACCGTCCATCTGCAACTGTGGGACGACCTGCTGCAGGGTCGCTCCTACCGCTATTCACCGGGCCAGCTGATGTCTGTGGGCGAAGGCCGGTGGACGTACGCACGCGCCACCCACGGCGCGCCCCCTGCAGCACCCTGACCTCCCTGGAGACGTTCCCCATGAGTACCCTTGTCACCAACACCACTGGTTCCACCATCAACGCCCACGGCGACTTCGGCGACCCCGGCCTGCCCGGCGGCAGCGGCGCCAACTGGGGCGGCTGGATGAGCAAGCACGCCCAGGCGTTCGATACCGGCGTGAGCGATCTGAAGGCCAAGCTGGACGATGCCTTCGCCGAACTGAAGAAGGACCCGGGCAGTCCCATCCTGCTGGGCGCTTACCAGAGCGCGCTGTCCGAATACAACATGTACCGCATGCTGCAGTCCAACTCGACCAAGAGCCTCACCGACCAGAGCAAGTCGGTCATCCGCAACCTGGCCTGAGCCGCACCCGCCGCGGTACGAACGCGGCGGGTTCTTCAAGGAAACCCCTGTGATCTCCATCACTGCCATCGATACCGCCGTGTCCAGCGGTGCCGGCGACGGCGCGCTCGTGCCGTTGTCAGACCGCTTCAACGAGGCGTTCGCCCGCTACTACGTCCAGGCCGGTCACGAACGTGACAGCATCCTGGCCGCCGCCAACGATCCGCTGGTGGCCGCCGATCCGCAGCAGCTGTACCAGCTCCAGGTGCGCCAGGAAGCCTATACGAAGCAGGTGACGCTCACCTCCGCCCTGGTCGGCCATGCCACCAAGGGCATCGAAACCCTGGTCAAGAGCTGAGTGATGATGCTGTTTCGATTGCCCCGCGCCGCGCTGCTGGCGCTGCTCTGCCTGCTGCTGGTGGCGTGCGCCCGCACGCCGCTGCTGCAGGGGCTGGATGAGCGCCAGGCCAACGAAGTGGTGGCCATGCTGCTGCGCCACAACATCAGCGCCGACAAGCGGCTCAATGGCAAGGCCGGTTTCAGTGTTGAGGTGGGGCAGGGCGATCTGGCCCAAGCCATCGATCTGGTACAGGCGCAGAACCTGCCCTCCGCACCGCGCACGCAGATCGCCAGCCAGTTCCCGGCCGATGCGATGGTCAGTACCCCGTTGGGCGAGCGCGCACGGTTGCTGTCGGCCATCGAACAGCGGCTGGAAGAATCACTGACGACCCTGGACGGCGTACATGCCGCACGCGTGCATGTGAGCTACGACGCCGGCCCGGTGGAAGGCAGCCTGCAGCAGCGCAAGCCACCGGCCATGCATGTGGCGGCGCTGCTGGTGCACGTGCCGGGTGCCGACCAACAGGCGTTGCTGCAGTCGGTCAAGCGCTTCCTGCGCAACGCCTTCGTGGACGTGGCTTACGACAATGTCTCGGTGGTGCTCACGCCGGCGCAGTCGACGCGGGTACTGGCGGTGACGCCGGTCGAGCGCTATGCCGGCCCGTGGCTGTCGCTGCTGCTGCCGGTTTCGCTGGTGGTGTTGCTGGGCGGTGCCGCGTGGCTGTTCACCCGTAGCGGCCAGACCCTGTCGTCAGCCCTGGCTGCGCTGCGTGGCCGCCTGCGCCGGGGACGATCCGCCGATGTCCACGCACGCTGACCTGCTGCGGGTGCTGTACGACCCGGTGCAGTACTACCGCCCGTGGCGCCAGGCCAGCGCCGCCCTGCAGCCGGCCCAGCGCACCGCGCTCAACGGCTGGCTGGCGCAGCGCCATGCACTGCCGGCGTATGCGCCGCCCCCCGCCGAGCAGCGTGCGTGCATCCAGCGCCTGGTAGCCGGCTGGGCGCGCCTGCCGGATGCCGCTTATCTGATGGCCTGTGCCCGGCACCGGCATCGACTGATGGGCAGCCGCGCCTTCGTGCGCCTGCCGCGCCCCGTACACGCGTTCCTGCGCCTGCCGTTTGCGCCCTGCGGACCGAGCCCGGTCGACGTGGAGGACGAGTACAGCCTGCGCGCCTGGGGCGCGGCCTGCCTGCTGCACGGGCTGCACGACCACGTGCCGTCCTGGGTGCTGGCGCGGGCCCGGCTCTGCTTTACCGGCCTGGTCGTGCCCCCGCATGCCGGTGCCGGACCGGGCGATGCCTTCGACATGACCTGTTTCTGGAGTGCGTGGAACCATGCTGCGAACCTATCCTGAAGGCCTGCTGCGTTACGCCGTCGACGGTGTCGTACAGGCTGCCAGCGTTGGCTGTGCATCCGATCACCACCGGCTGGAAACCTGTGCGCGCCAGCGGGCACGGCAGGAAGGCGAGCGCGCACAGGCCGAGGCCGAAGCCCTGCGCGGGCAGGCGCTGGCGGAGGGGTACCGGGACGGCCTGCGGCAGGCGATGACCGCGCTGCTGCCGCTGATCGAGGCCTTGCAGAACGAGCAGCAGCATCTGGTTGACGCCGTGCGCGGCCACCTGCACGAGCGCCTGCAGGCGATGACGGCCGATCCGGCCGTACTGGTGCCGCAGTGGACCGCCGCCTGCGAGCGCTGGGTGACTGGCGTCGATACTCCTGCAGTGCTGCATGTGCCGCAGGCCCAGCCCGCGCTGGTTCAGGCACTGGCCACCGCGCTGGCCGGCACGCGCGTGACCGTGCAGCCCGCCCCGCGGCAGACACCGGCCCTGCACGTGGGCCGCCTTGCCTACACCCTGGACATGCACGCGCCGCTGACGGAAACAGTGGACGAGGCGCTGCAGCGCCACCTGCCGGCGCTGCACGCCCGTCTGGACGCGCTGGCCCGCAGCTACTGCCAGTCGTTGCAGGCCGACCTGGCCAACGCCCATCACCGCCGCCGTTTTGCGGCACTGGAAGCCCCCGATGACCATTGAACCGCCCCCCCCCCTGCGCAGCGCGTTGCCCGAAGTGGCCGCCAGCCACGCCGTGATGCCGCTGCGCCAGCGGATGCAGGAACAGGCCCCCGCGGCCAGCGAAAGCGACCCGGTACCCTTGCCGGAACCGGGCGAAGACCCCGTTCCACTGCCGGTGCCCGTTGAAGATCCCGCACGCGTCTGGGCCCAGCGGATTTTCATGGAAACGATCTTCTATGGGGAAGAAGAGGAAAACGGCATTCCGCCGCTGACGATCGAACTCTGATGCATGCTTCGCGCGCCAGCCATCCGGTAGCGTCGACTGTCAGTCGACTGCTCTGCGATCAGCCCCCGAAGAACCCCACGCTGCGCGCGACGGTCGACCATGCTCCACTGCTCCTCGCTGGCGGACATCCCACCGGCAGCACCGGCTCGCAGGAAGGATGCCCGCCACCCCGAATCCACGCTCACATGGCCATCACGCGACGGCGCGCCAGCATTGGCGAAGCACAACGTTTTGTCGCAATCAGCTACTTTTACAACTAGTTGCATGGGATCGATCCACCGCAATGGACACACTGGCGTCTGTTGCCAGCGGACTGCGCACTTCAGCGGTCCGGCTGCCTGAGCCATCAAACAGGAGTGCTTTCCATGAACCATATTCAGCATCGCCCATTGGCCCTGGCCCTCACCGCTGCCCTCGCCACCGTGCTCGCGGCTCCCGCTGCCTTTGCCGGCGTGGTTCCGGCAGATGGCGAAGTAGTGGTGGGGCCGGGGGCGCCTGCCGAACGCTGGACAGTGGGAACCGGTGGGACCCTGATCGTGCAGCCTGGCGCGGAGGTCATCGACATTGTCATGAACGGCGCCGGGACCCTGCGGATGGATGGCGCTACGGTCTCCAGTCCCAGCTCTTCCGCTGTGAATGTGCTGGGGACAGCCACCATCTCCAATTCATCCCTGACCAGTACCAATCGTGAGGCGTTGCGGGTCACCAATTCCGCCCAGTCGTCACCCGACCGGACGACGGTGAACATCAGCGGCAGCACGATCCGATCCGAGGTCAATGCGGTGCTGATGGGGGCCCGCACGGATCTGGCGCTGTCCAATACCTCCGTCGTGGGTGGGATCGTTGGCATCACCTCCTTCGGTGGTCGCCTCAGCGTCCTTGGCGGCAGCCGCATTGAAGGTGTGGCTGCCGGCATCCGGTTGAGGGCGGGCGATATCAGCATGGATGCGCCGGGTGAAAGCGTCATCGACGGCTCCACCGTGGAAGGCCTTGCCGGTCCGGCCATCCTGGTGCAGGGGGCCTCCAGCGGCGGTGCTTCGGCCGAAACCCGCATTGCCGTGCGCAACGGCAGCCAGTTGATCGGCGGCAACGGCAACGTGCTGGAAGTGTCGACGACGGGTACAGACCTGCCCATCGCCTACTTCGACGTTCAATCCAGCGCTCTGCGCGGCAACATCGTGGTGGGCGACGACGGCAGCCAGGGCCACGTGACGCTGTCCAACGGCGGCAGCATCACCGGTGCGTTCAGCAACGTCACCAGCGCTACGCTGGACAACGGCGGCCGCTGGCAGATGAGCGGCGACAGCAGCGTGGGCACGCTGGCGCTCAACGATGGCGGCACGCTGGCGCTGGGCGATGGCAGCACCTTCAACACGCTCAGTGTGGACACCTTCACTGGCAACGGCGGTATCGTGCTGTTCAACACCGTGTTGGGTGCCGATGGGTCCAACACGGACCTGCTGCACGTGCTGGGCGAGACCCGCGGCACCGCCAGTGTGGCGGTGAACAACGTGGGCGGTGCGGGCGCGCAGACGGTGAATGGCATCGAGCTGATCCGCGTGGATGGCGCATCCAACGGCCAGTTCAACCTGGCCGGGCGCGCGGTGGGTGGGCAGTATGAGTACTTCCTGCACAAGGGCGGCGTGGCCGGAGGCGAGGGCAACTGGTACCTGCGCTCGCAGCTGCCGACCGCACCGGACCCGTGCGATGCCGATCCGACGCTGCCCGACTGCGGCGGCCCGGTAGTGCCGGTGCTGCGCCCGGAAGGCGGGGCCTACCTGGCCAACCTGACGGCTTCGCAGGCGATGTTCCGCCTGGGCTACCACGACCGCCAGGCAGGCCAGAACGGTGGCCGCGGCTGGGCGCGGGTGGACGGTTCGCGCAGTGGTTTCGATGCGGTCAGCCGCCAGCTGGATGTGCAGGGCAACAGCCAGGCGCTGAGCGTGGGGGCGGACCTGTTGCGCAACGCGGGGGGGAGCGCCGTTGGCGTGATGCTGTCTACCGGCAACGCCAGCAGCACCTCCACCCATGCGCTGACCGGCTACTACGCGCGTGGCAAGGTGAAGGGCGTTGCACTGGGTGTGTATGGCACCTGGCGTGCACCGCATGAAGATCTGTATTCCGGATTCTATGTGGATGGTTCGCTGCAGCGTGCGCAGTTCCGTAACCGTGTGGAAGGCCTGGCCCTGACCCCGGAGCGCTATGACAGCAAGGCGTGGCAGGGTGCGGTGGAAGCCGGCTATGCCCTGCGCGTGGGCGGTGCAGCCAACGGTGGCCTGTACCTGGAGCCGCAGCTGCAGGTGGGCTACAACCGCTGGGACGATCTGCGGCACACCGAAGCCAACGGCACGGTGGTGACCACGCGTGATGCAGATGGGCTGTTTGGCCGCGCGGGCGTGCGCCTTTCCGGCGTCACCCGGTGGGGCACGAGCGCTGCGCAGGTGCAGCCGTATGTGGCGGCGCACTGGCTGCATCAGCGTGCGCCATCGTCCGTGCTGATGGACGATGAAGTGGTGGACGCGCGCATTCCGCGCAGCCGTGGCGAGTTCAGTGCCGGTGCCTCGCTGAAATTTGCCAATGGCGTGGGTGCGTGGGGTGGGCTGTCGTTGCAGCGTGCCTCGGGTTACCACCAGACCAGTGCCCAAGTGGGCCTGAGCTACAGCTGGTAAGCCCTGTCGGCGTCCTGGTGCAGGTGAAGCACTTCACGCTGCCGGCAACACCTTGCCGGGGTTGAGGATGCCATCCGGGTCCAGCGCGGCCTTGATCGCGCGCATCGTCGCCAGCGTGGCGGGACTGAATGCCTGCGCCATGAAATCGCGCTTGGCCAATCCAATGCCATGCTCGCCGGACAGCGTGCCGCCCAGCGCCAGCGTCAGTTCGAAGATCTTCGGCAGCGCCGCGTGCGCGCGTGCGTTCTCTTCAGCATTCTCCGGGTGGTAGAGGATGTTGACGTGCAGGTTGCCGTTGCCGGCATGACCGAAGGTGACGATGGTCAGCGTGTATTCGCGTGCCAATGCCTGCACGCCAGCCACCAGTTCCGGAATGCGCGATACCGGTACCACCACGTCTTCATTGATCTTGCCGGGTGCGACGGTGCGAAGTGCCGGCGACAGC
Source organism: Stenotrophomonas sp. NPDC077659 (assembly GCF_050268705.1). Classification (NCBI taxonomy): domain Bacteria; kingdom Pseudomonadati; phylum Pseudomonadota; class Gammaproteobacteria; order Lysobacterales; family Lysobacteraceae; genus Stenotrophomonas; species Stenotrophomonas sp. NPDC077659. The sequence continues at coordinate 25,389 of NZ_JBNNHG010000036.1, forward strand.
GCCTTGCGCGCGGCCCACAGCTGGTCGCGCGCGCGGCCTTCCATCGCCACGTCCAGCTCGATCATGCCGTCGCCTTCCGCAGCGCTGGCCAGCGCCTGCAGCAGGTAGGGCAGGGTGTCGTGGTCGCCATCGGCTTCGACCAGCAACATCGCGCCAGCCTCGGGTACCTCGGCGCCATTGAGGCGCAGCAGCTCCAGGCTGCGGGCGTCCATGAATTCCAAGCGCGTGGGCACCACCGGCTGCGACATCAGGCGTGACACCGCAGCGGCGGCCGCATCGGCATCGCGGTACAGCACGCGCAGGCCGGCCTGGCTGACCGGCAGCGGGGTGAGCTTGAGGGTGGCTTCCACGATCAGTGCCAGCGTGCCTTCGCTGCCCACCAGCAGATGGGTGAGGTCGTAGCCGGTGGAATCCTTGGTATAGGCGCCGCCGCAGCGGATCACCTCGCCGGTGCCGGTGACGGCCACCAGGCCCAGTACGTTGTCGCGGCTGGTGCCGTACTTCACCGCGCGCGGTCCGCCGGCGTTACAGGCCAGGTTGCCGCCGATGCTGCAGATCTCCGCGCTGGACGGGTCCGGTGCCCAGAACAGGCCGTGCGGCGCCAAGGCCTGCTGCAGGGTTCCGTTCAACACCCCCGGCTGCACCACGGCGCAGCGATCACCGGCGCGGATTTCGACAATGCGGTCCATACGGGTGAACGACAGCACGATGCTGCCCGGCAAGGGCACGGCAGCACCGGTGGTGCCGGTGCCCGCGCCGCGCGCGACCAGGGCCACGCCGTGAGTGCGGCAGGCGCGCACCAGTGCCTGCACCTGTTCGATGTCGGCGGGCAGCGCCACGGCTTCCGGGCGCTGCCGGCGCCACGAGTTGTCCTGCGCGTTGGCCTCCAGCGCACCGTCATCCATGCGCCAGCCCTCCGCGCCCAGCAGGGCAGACAGTTCGGCAACCAGGGCGGCGGGCAGGGCAGTGCTCATGAGGATTTCCGGGGGAAGGCAGGGGCGGGTTGGATCAGTTTCCAGGCGACCACGGCGCCGGCCAGCGGCAGCCATACCCAGCGCAGCTCGGACAGCAGCGTGGCCAGGCCGCGCGCGCTGAAGAACTGCGGGGCAAACGGAGAAACGCGGATCGGTCGCCATGGTGCGAAGAAGCGATGCTCGCTCCACGGCCAGGCCAGGGCGACGCCCAGCCCGCCGGACGTCATCGCATCCAGCAGCGGATGGCTGGCCGCGCAGATGAAGACGAATACCGCGGCCTGTACGGTGGATGCCGGGGTTGGTTGGCTCGAAACCGCCGACCAAGGTCGGCGACTACCGAAGAACGCCAGCACCGCTGCCAACGCGGCCAGCACGCCAGCAAACAACAGCGAATGGCTGGCACCGCGATGGCCGAACGCATCGGCATAGGGAATGTGCAGGGCGAACGCCAGCACGTCGGCGTCGGGCAGCATGGTGGCAATCACGCCGGCGGCCAGCAGGCGCGGCGGAATGCGGCCGCGGTCAGCGGCGCACCACAGCGCCAGCGGCACGGCGGCATGGGTGATGATCGACGGCATCAGTCACGCACCACGGTAGTGCCGGCCGCTGGCCGGCAATGGGTAGCCATCAGCAATCATCCAACCGGAACGCATCCCGCAGCCAACGCAGCTGCGGCGGGTCGCCACTGGCTTCCACCACATCGAAACGGCAGGGCGCATCGGCCAGGCCAGGGTGTTCCTGCAGGTACAGCAGCGCCGCATGGGCCAGACGCCTGCATTTGCGCGCATCGATCGAGGCCGCGCCGCCACCGAAATCCGCGCGTGCGCGGTAGCGCACTTCCACGAACACCACGGTGCCCGCGTCGTCCATCACCAGGTCCAGTTCACCACCGCGGTAGCGCACGTTGCGTGCGCGCGGCTGCAACCCGGCCTGTTGCAGGTGCTGCTCGGCGGCGGCTTCCACCGCCGAGCCGCGTTGCAGATGGTCAGCGACCACCGACGATCGGCATTGGGCGGCCACCACTGAAGGTGGACCACGCCGGCTGGCGCAGGATGTTGCCGTTGCTGTCCAGGTACAGCGTGCCGGTGGCGCCATCGAGGCCGCCTTCGTTGGACAGCTTTTCCAAGTAGGCGCTGATCTTCCACGCATCGGCGCCGAAGGCGAACAGGCGACCGGCGGCACCGCGCGCGCTGGGCAGGGTCTGGCCCACCTGCGCGGCCGACGGCAGGCCGGACACGCTGCGCACGTTCCAGGCTTCGTTCGGGTAGATGATGCCGTCCAGCGCCACATCCTCCTCGGCCTTGCCGCTGCCGGTGGTCAGCTGGCTGGTGCCGACGCGGGTGGTGCCACCGGCACCGGCCAGGGCCAGCTGCGGTGCCAGCAGCCGTGCCTGCGGCGCACGCACGGCCAGGAACACCGCATCGATCTGGCCGGCATTGCGCACCTGCGCGCTGACATCCCCCACCGCTTCACCCACGGCCACCGTGGCGGCCACCTGGCCACCGCGCTGGGCAAAACGCTGGGCAAAGGCGGCAGCAGCACGGCGGCCGGTGTCATCGTTGCTGCTGATGACCAGTGCGCGGTTGCGCTCGCGGCCACGCAGGTATTCGGCGGCCACGACGCCATCGTCTTCCGGTGCCAGCGAGAAGCCCGCGCTGCCGGCGGGCGGCGCATCCTTGCCACGGTTCAGCGCCAGCACCGGCACCTGCAGCGGCTGGCGGCCGTACACTGCGTCCACTTCATCACGGCCCAGCGGGCCGACCACGAAGTCGGCACCGGAGGCCACGGCTTTGTCATAGGCCGCCAGCGCACCGGCAGGCGTACCGGCGGTATCGAAGAAGTTGATCTCCGGGCGGCGGCGGCTTTCACCGTAATAGGCGGCCAGCAGGCCATCGCGCACCGGCTGTGCGGCGGTGGCCAGGCGGCCGCTCAGCGGCAGCAGCACGGCCATCTTCGCCGGCGGGCGGTAGCCGTCGCTCATGGCCGGTGGACGCTTGCTGGTATCGAACTGGGCCGCGCCCTCACGGTCGAACGGGCGCGGCAGCGGCAGGCCGCGGGCGATGAGCGCACGGCCTGCGAAGTTGTACAGCGGGTCGTTGGCCGGCAGCGCGGCGGCGCGGCTGCGCAGGGTGGCATCGTCCAGCGTCCCGAGCAGGCCGGAAATGGCGGCCTGGTTCTCGCTGCGCGCGGTACCGGCCAGGCCGGCGTGGGCGCGGGCACGCGAGGCGGCAGCGGCGAAGCTGTCGCCGCTGGCCTGCAGTGCATCGGCGCGGGCCAGGAACCAGCGCGTGCGCAAGCCGGGGTGCACGTTGTCACCCGGGTCCTTCAGCAGGGCCAGGGCCTGCGCAGGCTGCTTGTCGGCCAGGGCCAGCTCGGCGCTGGCCAACTGGTAGCGCTGCAGGCTGGCACCGGACAGCTGGCGGGCGGTCAGCTGGCCCAGCAGGCTGCGCGCGCGGGCGCTGTCGCCGGCCAGATGCCAGGCCCAGGCCGCATCGGCCAGCGTATTGCTGCGGGCACCGCCGCGCAGGGTGGCGGCCTGCGCTTCCAGCTGCAGGGCAGCGTCGCGCGGCTTGCCTTGGTCGATCAGCGCCAGCGCCTGGCTCTGGGCCGGCGATTCGGGGGCGCTGGTGAGGCTGGTGGTGGCACAACCGGCCAGCAGCATCAGCGACAACGACAGAGCGGAGATGCGTGCGGCGGGCTTATTCATGATCGGGTCCATGCGATGAGGGCAGCGGCCTTGGCCAGGTACACGCTACGATTCTACCCTTGCCCCGTGAGTACCGCTGAAATGAGTGTGCCAACCCTGTATGTCGTCGCCACGCCGATCGGCAACCTGGCCGATCTGAGTCCGCGCGCGCAGGAGGTGCTGCGCTCGGTGGCGGCCATCTGTGCCGAAGACACCCGCCGCAGCGGCCAGCTGCTCTCCCATTTCGGCATCCAGCAGCCGCTGGTGGCCCTGCACGAACACAACGAAGAGGCGCTGTCGCAGCGTCTGGTGGCGCGCCTGCAGGCCGGTGAATCGCTGGCCCTGGTCAGTGACGCGGGTACGCCGCTGGTCAGCGACCCGGGCTTCCGCCTGGTCCGTGCCGTGCGTGCGGCCGGCATCAAGGTCAGCCCCATTCCCGGCGCCTGCGCGGCCATTGCCGCTCTCAGCGTGGCCGGCCTGCCCAGCGATCGCTTCAGCTTCGAGGGCTTCCTGCCGGCCAAGGCCAGCGGCCGCCGCGACCGCCTGCAGGCGCTGGCCGGCGAAGTGCGCACGATGGTGTTCTACGAATCCTCGCACCGCATCGTTGAATCGCTGGCGGACATGTCGGCGATCTTTGGTGCCGAGCGCCCGGCGGTGCTGGCACGCGAGCTGACCAAGCTGTTCGAGACCGTGCTTGATGGCGATCTGGCCGGTCTCCTGGCCAAGGTGGAAGCGGACGAGAACCAGCGCAAGGGCGAGTTCGTGGTGATGGTGCAGGGCGCAGGCGATGATGCCGAGGCGCAGCTGGCGCACGGCCGCCACGTCTACGCCAAGCTGAGCGAACACTTGCCGCCGTCTACGGCCGCCAAGCTGGCCGCCGAACTGACCGGCGCCCCGCGCAAGGCGCTGTACGGCCGGTAGCGCCGGGCCGTGCCCGGCGAATCGGTAGATCCACGCCATGCGTGGATGGCACGTACCCAGTAGCTCCACGCCATGCGTGGATGGATGAACCGCACGCCGCGATCGGCACGGCACGAAGGGCGTGCGTGCGCTAGAATGCGCGCTGGCGGAGCCGGCCAGACAGTCGCGTCATCCCTTCGGGGGTGCCGAGGAAAGTCCGGGCTCCATAGGGCAAGGTGCCAGGTAACGCCTGGGCGGCGCAAGCCGACGGAAAGTGCAACAGAAAGATACCGCCTACGTCTTCTTCGGAAGGCCGGCAAGGGTGAAATGGTGCGGTAAGAGCGCACCGCGAGTCTGGCAACAGACCGGCACGGCAAACCCCACCTGGAGCAAGACCAAATAGGGATCCTTTGGCGCGGCCCGCGTTGGATCCGGGTAGGTTGCTTGAGCGTTGCGGTGACGTAACGCCTAGAGGAATGACTGTCCACGACAGAACCCGGCTTATCGGCCGGCTCCGCCTCCTTTTCCCGCGATCCACGCCATCCACGCATGGCGTGGATCTACCGGGCATGCACTGGCATGGCTCTGGTAGTGCCGGCCGCTGGCCGGGGCAAACGGACCGAAGACGGCCAGCGGCCGCGCCCAACCCGAAAAGAAGGAAAAAACCCGGCACGAAGGCA
>NZ_JBNNHG010000037.1:0-30259 GCF_050268705.1 Stenotrophomonas sp. NPDC077659
ATGCCGTCCGGTACCGGTTTCGACGTGCTTGATGGCCTGGAGCAGGCACCGGCCGCGGTTTCATCGTTGGAGGTGACTTCCAGGATTTCCGTGCACAGGTTGGACAGGTGGATCACGTTGCCCGGACGCAGAGTCTGGTTGCTGGCGCGGTTGCACTTGTCCTTGAAGGTCATCCAGCCGTTGCCGGTCTCGGCCAGGGTACGCATCATGCGGGCGTACAGCTTGCGGGCGGAGATGGTGCGGTTGGCCTTGCCCTGGGCTTCGGCCTGCAGGTAGGCAGCCTCGAAGGCTTCGCCGAACAGGTCGGTGAACTCCGGCACGACGCGCGGATCGAACAGCGACCATTCCTGGTCGGCCTCGACGCGCTTCATGAACAGGTCCGGCACCCAGTTGGCCAGGTTCAGGTTGTGGGTACGGCGGGCTTCGTCACCGGTGTTGTCACGCAGCTCGAGGAAATCCTCGATGTCGGCATGCCAGGTTTCCAGGTAGACGCAGGCCGCGCCCTTGCGCTTGCCGCCCTGGTTCACTGCAGCCACGGACGAATCCATGGTCTTCAGCCACGGCACGATGCCGTTGGAATGGCCGTTGGTGGACTTGATGAGCGAACCACGCGAACGCACGCGGCTGTAGCTGACGCCGATGCCGCCGGAGAACTTGGACAGCTGGGCGATGTCGCCGTACTTGGAGTAGATGGATTCCAGCGAATCCTGCGGCGAATCGAGCAGGAAGCACGAGGACAGCTGCTCGTGGGTGGTGCCGGAATTGAACAGGGTCGGGCTGGACGGCAGGTAGTCCAGGTTGCCCATGCGCTTGTACAGCGCCAGGGTTTCGGACACGTCCTCGCTCAGCGCGCTGGCGATGCGCAGGAAGAACTGCTGCGGGGTCTCGATGACCTTGCGGGTGTGCGGGTGGCGCAGCAGGTAGCGGTCGTACAGGGTACGCAGGCCGAAGTAATCGAAGTTCAGGTCCAGCGAGATATCGATGGAATCGTTGAGCTTGCGTGCGTTGGTCTGCACGAAGTTCAGCAGGCGGTCGTTGATCAGGCCCACTTCGTGGCCACGGCTGACCGACTGCGAGAAGGCATGGATTTCCTGCCCCGACACTTCCTTGGCGATGTAGTTGGCCAGCAGGCGCGCAGCAAGGCGACCGTACTCGGGCTCTTCACCGATCAGCAGGGCGGCGGTGCGGATGGACAGTTCGTCCAGTTCGCGGGTGGTGGCGCCGTTGTACAGGCCGGAGATGGTACGGGTGGCCACGCGCATCGGATCGACCGCGTGCAGGCCTTCGGAGGAACGCTGCACCGCGCGCACGATCTTGTTCAGATCCACCAGCTCGGTCGTGCCGTTGCGCTTGGTCACGCTCATCGCGTTGGCCGTCGGCGGCGACGTCAGCAGGAACTCGCTTTCCTTCTCGATGGTGGCGCTGGATTCGGTGGTCACGGCGTGTGTCCTCTTGGCGTGATGTGGGGGTGCTGGATGCATCGGGGGTGACGCAGCCCGGGACATGACGGCCCAGGATGGCAGGACGGCGTCGCAGGCATTGAGACCCTGCGCCTGCCACTGCCGATGTCGGTTGCTGGCCGATGGTGTCTGGACCCACCGCTGGGGGCGCCGCGACCGACGGCCACAAGATAGTGGGGGTAATGGGGGCCGTCAACGCCAAATGTAGTGAAATCTGGTAATCCCTTGCGGCGCAAGGATCATGCCATCAGCGCCGCGTCGGGACGCTTTGAACCTGCCGGAACGGGCTGCGCAGTCAAGCCCGGGAAGCGTCATTTCGGCGGTACAACGTGCTGCGGAAACGGAACAATGACAGCTTCACATGACAGTGATGAAGCTGGCTAGGGACAACCCTGTGGATAGAGGGTGGGCAGCCGGTGGGAAAGCCGGTATGGCCGATGGATGCACACCTGGACAGTGACTTCCGGCCAGTGACGGCAGCGCCTTGGCGCGCGATGCTGGGGACCTGCACTGATCGGAAAGGATTCCACCATGCGTCTGCCCCTCCCCGCCCTGGCCCTGCTGGCCGGTCTGGCCACCGCCCCGGTGATGGCCGCCGATGCCCCGACGCTGCGCGCGGACCAATGCGGCATGCGCACCGACTACGACGTGCTGGTGGACAGCGGCGGCATCTGGTTGCGGCATGGCCCCCAGGCGCCGCATGAGGTGGTGTTCCACGATGGCGTGCTGAGCCTGGACAACACGGTCGTGCCGGTCAGCGATGCCGACGCCGCCCGCCTGCGGCAGATGGAGGCCGGGGCGCGGCAGCTGATGCCGGCGGCCACGGCACTGGCCCATGAAGTGAGCGGGCTGAGCTTCGACGTGCTTGATGGGGTCTATGAAAGCCTTACCGGCACTGCCAACAGCCGCAAGGTGCGGCGCCTGCGGCGGCAGGCCGATGACTGGATCGGCAGCACCCTGGGCAAGGGCTACTGGGAACAGGCGGTATTCGGGCCGGGGTTCGAGGCCAGGGTGCAGGACATGGCCGAGTCGCTGTCGGCGTCCATCGCGCGCAGCATGCTGTGGCAGATGGTCACCGGCCGCAGCGAGGCGATGGAGGAGCGCGCCGACCGCCTGGATGCGCAGATGGAGCAGCAGCTGGAAGGCCGCGCCGAGCGCATCGAGGCCCGCGCCTTGGCGCTGTGCCCGCTGGTGGCGGCCGTGGCCGAGGCCCACGACGCGCTGGAAGTGCGCTACCAGGGGCAGCCGCTGCGGCTGATCGAGCGCAGCGACACCCTGCAGGCGGCAGCCAGCGCGCGCGAGCAGCCGCAGAGCGATGCGGTGGCGCCGAGCCGATAACCGCACCGTGCTGTTGTAGAGCCGAGCCCACGCTCGGCTGCCTTTCGGCGCGTCATTCAACAGCAGCCGAGCATGGGCTCGGCTCTACAACCAGCAGAAGCGCTTACGCCCGGTGTGGGGTGCCCAGGTACTCGGCGCTCTGCATTTCAATCAGGCGCGAGGCGGTGCGCTCGAAGGCGCCCTGCAGGCGCTCGCCGGCATACAGCTCAACCGGCGAGGTGCTGGCGGTGCAGACCAGGTTGACGTGGCGGTCGTACAGCTCGTCGATCAGGTTGACGAAGCGGCGCGCGGCATCTTCGTTCAAGCGGTCGAAGGCGGGAATGCCGCCCAGCAGCACCGTGTTGAACTCGTGCGCGATCTCGATGTAATCCGACGGGCCGCGCGGGCCTTCGCAGAGGGCGGCGAAATCGAACCAGGCGATGCTCTTGCCGCGGCCGCGCACCGGAATCTTGCGGCCCTCGATCTCGATGTTGCCGGCCTTGGCCGGCAGCCCACCGCTCAGTTCCGCCCAGCGGCTGGCCAGCCAGCCATCGCTGTCAGCGGCCAACGGCGCGCGGTAGACCGGCGAACGGGTCAGCGCGCGCATGCGGTAATCCTCGGTGCCTTCGGCGTACAGCTCCACGCAGTAGCGCTGCAGCAGGCCGATGGCCGGCATGAAGCTCTCGCGCTGCAGGCCGTTGAGGTACAGGTTCTCCACCGCCGTGTTGGAGGTGGTGACCAGGGTCACGCCCTCGGCGAACAGGCGTTCGAGCAGCCGCGCCAGCAGCATCGCATCGCCGATGTCGGTGACGAAGAACTCATCGAGCACCAGCACGCGCAGGTTGCTGCGCCATTCCTGGGCGATCTTCGCCAGCGGGTCGCTCTGCCCCTGGTGCTCGCGCAGGCGCTCGTGGACGCTGCGCATGAAGCGGTGGAAGTGCGTGCGGTACTTCTGCTTGATCGGCAGGCCGTCGTAGAACAGGTCCACCAGGAAGGTCTTGCCGCGGCCGACGCCGCCCCAGAAGTACAGGCCCTTCACCGGCTCGGGCTTCTTCCAGAACGAGGACAGGCGGTCCAGCCAGCCGTCCTCGGCACTGTCGACCAGGCCCAGGTGGATGCGGTCCAGTTCGGCCAGGGCCGCGTGCTGGGCCGGGTCGTCCTGCCAGTCGCCGCTGGCAACCCCGGCCGCATACCGCTGCGACGGGGTCAACGCCTGCTCGCTCATGCCGCCGCGCCCAGCCAGTGCTTGACGCCGTGGGTGAGCGCGCCGCGCAGGTCGATCAGCTTGCGGTGGAAGAAATGGCTGGTTTCGGGCATGCGTACCAGCTCATGCGGGGCATCGAGCGTGTCCAGCCACTGGTAAACGGCCTGCGGGTCGACGATCTCGTCCTGATCGCCCTGGATGACCAGCCAGCGGGCCGGCGGCTGCACGCCGCTGAAATCCCAGCGGCCGGCCGGGGGTGCGATCGAGATCAGCGCCTCGGGCTGCAGCTCGGCGGCGGCCTTCAGCGAAACGAAGGACCCGAAGCTGAAACCGGCCAGCCACAGTCGGTCGTCCGGACGCTGGCTGCGCACCCAGGCGGCGACGGCTTTGAGGTCATCCTGTTCGCCCACACCGTGGTCGAAGCTGCCCGCCGAGCCGCCGACGCTGCGGAAGTTGAAGCGCACCGTGGCGATGCCCAGCTCGCGCAGGGTGGTGGCGGTCATGGTGACCACCTTGTTGTACAGGGTGCCGCCTTCGGTGGACAGCGGGTGGCAGACGATGACCACGATCGGCTGCACCGGCACATCGGCCTTGGGCAGGTCAACGACCACTTCCAGCGGGCCGGCCGGGCCGTCCAGTACGAGGCAGGCGGTTTCGCCGGGGGCGACGGGGAACGAGGGCTTGTGCATGGCACCATGATAGCGTCCCCCGCCCCTGCCCTGTGCCCGCCCCATGCTCTACCTGTCCCTGGCCGTGATCTGCAGTGTGCTGGTTTCGGTGTTGTTGAAGCTGGCCAAGCGCCGCGCGCTGGATGTGCCGCAGATGGTGACCTGGAACTATCTGGTGGCCGCCACCCTGACCGCCGGGGTGCTGCAGCCGCCGCTGGAATCACTGCGCGCACCGCATGCGCCGTGGGTTTCGCTGCTTGCGCTGGCGGTGGTGCTGCCGTCGATCTTCCTGGTGCTGGGCCGCGCGGTGGCGGTGGCCGGCATCGTCCGCAGCGACGTGGCCCAGCGCCTGTCGCTGCTGCTGTCACTGGCCGCGGCCTTCCTGTTCTTCGGCCAGACCGCCACGCCGTGGAAGCTGGCCGGCCTCGGCCTGGGCCTGCTGGCGATGATGGCTATCAGCCTGCGCCCGCGTGGGCCGGCGGTAGCAGCGTCGGCCGGTGGCTGGGGCTGGCTGCTGGGCGTGTGGGCCGGCTTTGCCGTGGTGGACGTGCTGCTGAAGCAGGTGGCACTGTCGGGCACGCCGTCGATGGCGGCGGTGCTGGCCAGCTTCAGCGTGGCCTTCGTGCTGATGCTGGCGCTGCAGTTGTGGCGGCATGTCAGTGGCCGCAGCCGGTTGGCCTGGCGCAACCTGGGGGCCGGTGCGCTGCTGGGCCTGCTCAACGGCGGCAACATTCTTTTCTATGTGCACGCGCACCAGTCGATGCCGGACAGCCCGGCCACCGTATTCGCCGGCATGAACATCGGCGTGGTGGTACTGGGCGCGCTGGTCGGCGTGCTTGCCTTCGGCGAGGCCACCACGAAATGGAACCGTGCCGGCCTGGCGCTGGCGGTGCTGGCGATCGGGTTGATTGCCTGGGGGTGAAAAGCCGCCGGGCGTGGCCCGGCGCTACCCGTTCAAGGCGCCGGGGGTGGCCCGGCGAATCCTTATCTGCCGAAGCCCAGCAGCAGCGGGTCGTGGTCGGAGCTGCGCCACGGGCCCGGCACGTTGCGGCCCTGGTAGCCGCTGGCGTCCTGTTCGTCGGCGTTGCTGTGCCATTCGGCGGCACCGCGCAGACGCTTGGCCATGCCCGGGCTGAGCAGCGCATGGTCGAGGCGGCCGGTGTAGCCGTTGTAGACGTAGCTGTAGGGGTGTTCGACCTTGGCCACCTTGAAGGCGTCCTGCCAGCCCAGGTCATGCAGGGTGCGGATCGGGTCTTCCTGCGCATAGGCATTGAAGTCGCCCAGCAGTACCGCGTCCTGGGTGCCGGTGCCGGTCGGGTTGGTCTTCAGCCAGTCGTTCAACTGCTGTGCCGAGGCCACGCGGGTGGCGTTCCAGCAGCCCTGGCCGTCGTTGCGGTCGGCATCGGCGCCGGCGGCATCACGGCAGCCCTTGGACTTGAAATGGTTGGCCACCACCACGAACGGTGCGCCCTGTTTTGCCTGGAACGCCTGGGCCAGCGGTACGCGGCTGTGTTCAACGAACGGGCCACCGGTCAACGTAGCCGGCTTGCCCAGCGGCTGCACGCGGCTGCTGCGGTAGATGATGCCCACGCGAATCGGGTTGTCGCCCGGGCCGTTGCCGGCATCGACGAAGCGCCAGTCACCCTGCGCGCCACGGTCGCGATTGAGCGCATCGACCAGTTCGGCGATGGCCGACTGCGCGCCGTAGCCGTCGTTCTCCAGTTCCATCAGCGCGGCGACATCGGCACCGAGGGAATTGACGGTGGTGACCAGCTTGGCCACCTGGGCCGTGTGTTCGTCCAGCGTGCGTGCGCCGCGCAGGGTCGGGAAGCCGCCGCCCTGGCCGTCACCGTTGAAGAAGTTTTCCAGGTTGAAGGCGGCGACATGCAGGTCGCCCGCCACCTTCGGCACGGCCGGGCGCTGCAGTTCCGGCAGCTTCAGCGTGCCCTGCACCTGCAGGCTGGGGCGGCCCTGCGCGTCCACGCGCACGATGCCTTCCACGTTGTGCAGTTGCATGCCGGTGCGCAGCACCGGGTTGCCGGCCAGGTACGGCACGCTGCCGGGGTCGCGGGCATCGCTGCCGTCATCGAGCACCAGGCGGCGGCGCTGGTTGTCGGCCATCACCTGTTCGATGCCGGCCGTGCCGGGCGCGGCCACTTCGGTGGGCTGCCAGAGGCGGCCATCGAAGGCCACGGTGAGCTGGCCAAAGCGCTCCAGGCCATCGGTGCCGGCCAAGGTGAGCGGGGCGGCGATACGCACATGCTGGCCATCCAGCGCGCGCCAATCGGCCGGCGCGGTGGTCAGTACAACCGGGGCCTTGCTGCGAGCGGTGGCGGTGGTCGCGGTCGGCGCGGCCTGCGGCTGGGCCTGGGCAAAGGCGGTGGCCGGCAGCAGCAGGGACAGGGCAAGGGCGAGGGAACGGCGGCGCATCGACGGACGACTCCACGAAATGGGCGCACAGACTAACCCTGAAATGTGCAGCCTTGCTTGCAGCGCGGGTTTCGGCCTTGGTGGGCAAAGCGGGGGGGGCGTGCTGGCCGCAATGGGAGGGGCGGCGTGGGGGCGGGGAAACCGGGGAAACCGGAACCGGAACCGGAACCGGAACCGGAACCGGGGGTAGAGTCGACTGTTAGTCGACTATCGCGCGCAGCGCGGGCTTTTGGACGGCCCTGGGAAGAGCAGTCGACTAACAGTCGACTCTACCCCCCGACCCCAGGCCCACGATCCACGACTCCCCGTTCCGCCGTTTCGGGTTCCGCCGCTTACTTCAGGTTACCCAGCATCCAGTCCACGGTGGCGTGGATCTGTTCCTCGGTGAGGGCCGGGTTGCCGCCCTTGGGCGGCATGATGCCGCCGTCGGGGCCGGTGTAGCCCTCGATGGCGTGCTTGTAGAGTGTGTCCTTGCCCTGGGCGATGCGCTTGTCCCAGTGCGCGTGGTCCAGGGTGGGTGCCATGCCTACGCCGGTGGTGTGGCAGGCGGTGCACAGGTTGTCGAAGATGACCTTGCCATCCTTGGTACCGCCGTAGGCGACCTGGGAAGCAGCCTTGGCCAGTGCGGCGGCCTTGGCCGCAGCCTGCGCGGCGGCGCCGGTGCTGCCGGCATAGACCGCGCCGGTGGGCGAAATGCGCTGCTCGGTGCGTTTGGCCGCCGTGGGTGACACCTCCGGCGGAATCCGGGTGTGCAGGTAGGCCGCCAGGAGAATGAGACCGAGGGTGATGGTCGCCAGCAGCGCGATCACCATGGAGAAGCGTTTCAGGAACTCCAGATCGTAATTCCGCACTCTTCGTTACCCCTGGCTGATAGTCGTTGGACCACGGCTGAGCGACTGCGTGATGGGCCGAGTATAGAACGCGCTCTGCGTGCGACAACAGGCGTCGCTGCTGGTGCGGCGCAGCATGCCCACCCGGTAGTGCCGGCCGCTGGCCGGCATTTCCATACCGCCGCATGCAGCAGCCGGCTCTACCGCACCACCGGGGCGCCGATCGCGCGCAGGCAGAAGCTGCAGATGGCATCCACCAGCGCGTCTTCGTCGCGATGCGCTTCGCGGCTGGGCGCGGTCGGGCCCACCATCGCTTCGGTGAACGCCCCCACCAGGCAGGCCGCGGTGGCATGTGCGTCCTGTGCGGGCAGCTCACCAGCGGCCACACCCTCTTCCACCAGACGCAGGAACACATCACCGAAGGCACGCCGCCCGCGCATGCGCTCGGCTTCGACATCCGGGTCGACCGGTTCGACGATGAAGGCATGCGCCAGCCCCGGCCCGGCCAGGGCGCGACGGACGAAGGCGGTAATCGCCAGGCGCAGGCGCTCGCTGGCCACTTCGGGGCCGCTGGCGATGCGTTCCATGATCGCCACCTCATGGGCCACGGCGGCGTTGAGCACTTCCACGAACAGATCGGCCTTGGACGGGAAGTGCCGGTAGATCAGCCCGGTGGACACCCCTGCCTGGGTCGCCACGGCGGTCACCGGGGCGTTGCGCCAGCCGCCGGCAGCGACCAGCTCGCGGGTCGCCAGCAGGATCCGTTCACGGGCCCCGGCCAGCCGTTCTTCCATCAATGCAGAGCGTTTGTAGGCCATATCCTGATTCTAGTTTCAATTTTTGAATTTGTGTTCACTTCTTTCCCGAACCCCGCTACGCTGGGCCCATCGCCCGTGCTGGCCGCTGCCTTCAACAGCCCCCAGCCTCCCCCTGACGGGTGCGTCCATTCCCCCACCTGCCTCGTGGAGCCGCTGTAATGCACGTGCCATCCCTGAACTTCGATCTTGGCGAAGAGATCGACCTGCTGCGCCAGAGCGTGGCCCATTTTGCCGCCGCCGAGGTCGCCCCGCTCGCCGCCGAGGCCGACGCCAGCAACCAGTTCCCGCTGGGGCTGTGGCCGAAGCTGGGCGAACAGGGTCTGCTGGGCCTGACCGTGGAAGAAGCGTACGGCGGCACCGGCATGGGTTACCTGGCCCACGTAGTGGCGATGGAAGAAATCTCGCGCGCCTCCGGCGGCATCGGCCTGTCCTATGGCGCGCACTCCAACCTGTGCGTGAACCAGCTGCGCAAGAACGGCAGCGAGGAACAGAAGCAGCGCTTCCTGCCTGACCTTTGCAGCGGCGCCAAGGTCGGCGCGCTGGCGATGAGCGAACCGGGCGCCGGCTCGGACGTGGTGTCGATGAAGCTGCGCGCGGACAAGCGCGGCGACCGCTACGTGCTCAACGGCAACAAGATGTGGATCACCAACGGCCCCGATGCCGACGTGCTGGTGGTCTACGCCAAAACCGACATGGACGCCGGCGCCAAAGGCATCACTGCCTTCCTGGTCGAGAAGGGCATGAAGGGCTTTTCCACCGCGCAGAAGCTGGACAAGCTGGGCATGCGCTCCTCGCCCACCTGCGAGCTGGTGTTCCAGGATTGCGAAGTGCCGGAAGAGAACGTGCTGGGCCAACTCGGCGGCGGCGTGCGCGTGCTGATGTCCGGGCTCGACTATGAGCGCGTGGTGCTGTCCGGCGGACCGCTGGGCCTGATGGCCGCGGCCATGGACGTGGTGATGCCCTACGTGCACGAGCGCCACCAGTTCGGCGAGGCCATCGGCAGCTTCCAGCTGATCCAGGCCAAGATTGCCGACATGTATGTGGGCCTGGGTGCCTGCCGCGCCTATGTGTACGCCGTGGCGCGCGCCTGCGACCAGGGCCGCACCACCCGCCAGGACGCGGCCGGTGCGATTCTGTACGCCGCCGAGAAGGCCACCTGGCTGACCGGCCAGGCCATCCAGATCCTGGGCGGCAACGGCTACATCAATGAATACCCGACCGGCCGGTTGTGGCGCGACGCCAAGCTGTATGAGATCGGCGCCGGCACCTCGGAAATCCGCCGCATGCTGATCGGCCGCGAACTGTTCCAGCGCACCCTGTAAGGCCACCGCGATGACCGTCCTGAACAGCCAGCTGCAACCGGGCAGCGATACGTTTGAAGCCAACCGCACGGCCATGCAGGCCGTGGTCGATGACCTGCACGCCACGCTTGCCCGCACCGCACTGGGCGGCAGCGAGGCGGCACGCGCCAAGCACACCGCGCGCGGCAAGCTGCTGGTGCGCGACCGCATCGACGCCCTGCTCGACCCCGGCAGCGCCTTCCTGGAAATCGCGCCGCTGGCCGCGCACGGCATGTATGACGATGCCGTGCCCGCTGCGGGCGTGGTGGCCGGCATCGGCCGCGTGAGTGGCGTGGAGTGCGTGATCGTAGCCAACGATGCCACGGTCAAGGGCGGCACCTACTACCCGATGACGGTGAAGAAGCACCTGCGCGCACAGGAGATCGCCGAGCAGAACCACCTGCCGTGCATCTACCTGGTCGATTCCGGTGGCGCGTTCCTGCCGCTGCAGGACGAGGTGTTCCCCGACCGCGACCATTTCGGCCGCATCTTCTACAACCAGGCCAACCTGTCCGCGCAGGGCATCCCGCAGATCGCCTGCGTGATGGGCAGCTGCACCGCCGGCGGTGCCTACGTGCCGGCGATGAGCGATGAAACGGTGATCGTGCGCGAACAGGGCACGATCTTCCTGGGCGGCCCGCCGCTGGTGAAGGCCGCCACCGGTGAAGTGGTGACCGCCGAGGAACTGGGCGGCGCCGACGTGCACACGCGCATTTCCGGCGTGGCCGACCACATGGCCGACAACGACCTGCAGGCACTGGCACGCGTTCGCGCGATCATCGCCCAGTTGAACTGGCGCAAGCCGGAACCGGCGATGGCGGTGCAGTCTTCTGAGGAACCGCTGCTGCCGGCACACGACCTGTACGGGGTGATCCCGGCCGATACGCGCAAGCCCTACGACGTGCGCGAAGTGATCGCGCGCCTGGTCGATGGCTCGCGCTTCGACGAATTCAAGCCACGCTACGGCGCCACGCTGGTCACCGGCTTCGCGCATCTGAACGGCTACCCGATCGGCATCATCGCCAACAACGGCATCCTGTTCTCCGAATCCGCACTGAAGGGCGCGCACTTCATCGAGCTGTGCACCCAGCGCAACATTCCGCTGGTGTTCCTGCAGAACATCACCGGCTTCATGGTCGGCCGCAAGTACGAACAGGGCGGCATCGCCAAGGATGGCGCCAAGCTGGTGATGGCCGTGGCCTGCGCCAAGGTGCCCAAGTTCACCGTGGTCATCGGCGGTTCGTTCGGCGCCGGCAACTACGGCATGTGCGGCCGCGCCTATTCGCCCAACTTCCTGTGGATGTGGCCGAACGCGCGCATCGGCGTGATGGGCGGCGAGCAGGCGGCCAGCGTGCTGGCCACGGTGAAGCGCGAAGGCATTGAAGCCAAGGGCGGGCAGTGGCCGGCCGCGGAAGAGGACGCCTTCAAGGCACCGATCCGCGACCAGTTCGAGCAGCAGGGCCACCCCTACTACGCCAGTGCGCGCCTGTGGGATGACGGCGTGATCGATCCGGCGGACACCCGCCGCGTGCTGGCCCTGGCCCTGTCGGCCAGCCTCAACGCCGCCCCGCAGCAGACGCGCTTCGGCGTGTTCCGCATGTAACCCGTGCCATGACCGAACACGTCCCCATGAAGCCCGTTGCCATGTTCAGCAAAATCCTCATCGCCAACCGTGGCGAGATCGCCTGCCGCGTGATTGCCACCTGCTGTCGCCTGGGCATCGCCACGGTGGCGGTGTATTCCGATGCCGACCGCAACGCGCGCCACGTGCGCCTGGCCGACGAGGCCGTCCACATCGGCCCGGCCGCCGCGCGCGAAAGCTACCTGCGCGGCGACGTGCTGCTGGACGCCGCACGCCTGACCGGCGCGCAGGCGATCCATCCCGGCTACGGCTTCCTGTCCGAGAACGCCGACTTCGCCGATGCCTGTGCCGCCGCCGGCATCACCTTCATCGGCCCGCCGGCCAGTGCCATCCGCGCGATGGGCGACAAGAGCGCGGCCAAGGCGCTGATGGCCAAGGCCGGCGTACCGCTGACCCCGGGTTACCACGGCGACCAGCAGGCACCGGCGTTCCTGCGCGCGCAGGCCGATGCCATCGGCTACCCGGTGCTGATCAAGGCCAGCGCCGGTGGCGGCGGCAAGGGCATGCGCAAGGTCGAGCGCAGCGAGGACTTCATCGATGCCCTGGCCAGCTGCCAGCGCGAGGCCGCCTCGGCGTTCGGCAACGACCATGTGCTGGTCGAAAAGTATGTCGAGCGCCCGCGCCACATCGAGATCCAGGTGTTCGGCGATTCCCACGGCGATGCGGTCTACCTGTTCGAGCGCGACTGCTCGGTGCAGCGCCGCCACCAGAAGGTGCTGGAAGAAGCGCCGGCGCCGGGCATGAGCGCCGAGCGCCGCGCAGCGATGGGCCAGGCTGCGGTCGATGCCGCGCGCGCGGTGGGCTACGTGGGCGCGGGCACGGTAGAGTTCATTGCCGGCCCGGATGGCGATTTCTACTTCATGGAAATGAACACCCGCCTGCAGGTGGAACACCCGGTGACCGAGTACATCACCGGTACCGACCTGGTGGAATGGCAGCTGCGCGTGGCCGCTGGCCAGCCGATGCCGCTGCGCCAGGAACAGCTGGCCATCCACGGCCATGCCATCGAAGCGCGCCTGTATGCCGAAGATGCCGACCGCGGCTTCCTGCCATCCACCGGCACCCTGCGCCGCCTGCGCCTGCCGACGCCCTCGGCGAACGTGCGCGTGGATAGCGGCGTGGAGGAAGGCGACCGCATCACCCCGTACTACGACCCGATGATCGCCAAGCTGATCGTCTGGGACCTGGACCGCGACGCCGCCCTGCGCCGCATGAGCCAGGCCCTGGCCGACTGCCAGGTGGTGGGCGTGACCACCAATGCCGGTTTCCTGCGTCGCCTGGTCAACACCGATTCGTTCGCGAACGCGAAGCTGGATACCGCGTTGATCGAGCGCGAACAGGCTGCGCTGAGCGCCGTGGGCGACAGCGACGATGCGCTGTGGCAACTGGCGGCCATCGCCGCCGTGGCCAGCACCGCGCAGGCCGCCAGCGATGCGCGCGATCCACATTCGCCGTGGCAGGCACAGGATGGCTGGCGCTTGGGCGCTTCGGCACCGCGTGTGCTGCCGCTGCAGCAGGGCGAGCACACACACACGCTGAAGGTGTGGGCGCAGGCCGAGGGCTGGCGCGTGCAGCGCGATGATGCGGCACCGGTCAGCGTCATCGGCAGCGCCGATGCGAACCGCATGTCGGTACAGCTGGACGGCCGCCGCTGGCAGCTGCAGCTGCTGCGCGAAGGCGACCAGGTGTTCCTGTTCGGCGCCGATGGCCAGCACCGCTTCACCCTGCATGACCCTGTGGGTGAATCAGACAACGCAGTGGCCGATGCGGGCAGCCTGCTGGCACCGATGCCGGGGAAGATCGTGGCTACCCTGGTCGAGGCCGGGACGCAGGTGACGCGCGGCACGCCGCTGGTGGTGCTGGAAGCGATGAAGATGGAGCACACCCTGCAGGCCCCGGCCGATGGCACGGTGAAGGGCTATCGGGCCAAGGCCGGTGACCAGGTGGGGGATGGGGCAGTGCTGGTGGACTTCGAAGCGGCGTGATGCGGCGGCGGTAGCGCGCTGGCAACGGCGCGCCACGCTTCACGCGGGCCAGACCTGCTGCAGTGGATCAAACTCGCTGGTGGTCTGTTCCGCCGCCCGCCACCCCAACCCACACATCATCACCGGACTGGCGTCGATGCCATCCAGGCCCAGCAGGGCTTCGATATCCACTTCATTGATGGCAGCGGTGACGTAGGCGGCCAGCCCAAGTTCGGTGGCCGACAACATCCATTGTTGTGACAGGTGGCCTGCATCCAGCAACACAGCCCGATAGGCCTTGGGATGGTTGCGATACTTCCAGAAGCTTCGTGGGAACCGCGCGACCTGGATGATGTGCAGCGGCGCAGCGGAGAACCAGTCCTGCCCTGCCAGCAGCGTCAGCACGCGATCGCGAAGGCCGGTACCGTCCACCGGCAGCGGCCGCAAGGTGTGTTCCAGCGCGTGATAATGGTAGACGCCAGCAGCAAGGCCATCGACGTCCAGTGCGATCACATGGGTTTCCAGCGGATGCAGGCCGCCGCCGGAAGGAACATGTTTCTTCAGAAAGGCCATGTCCTCACCGGGCTGCACCACGGCGTGCGCCTTCACCGTCCGCTTGAGTGCCTGGGCGAGCAGATGCAATGGCAACGATCGTGCGCGGTCGAAGTTGCGGCAGGTCGCCCGCCTCGCAAGGAGCAGATCACGCGGCTCGTCTTCCGTAGGAGGCAGTACCAACGGTTCGGTGGCGGGGGGCATCACTGCCGGTGGCGGCGGGCCGAACCTGTTGCGCAGGTCCTGCGCCGTGACCAGTTTTTCTTTGCGCATCTGCTGTGCACTGTCGATGCCGCTCCAGCGGCCCAGGCGATGGGCCAGCGCAGACAGCGGCCACCAGCCGGCATCGCGTACACGCTGGTCGCGCTCGCGGTGCACGGCATGGGCCGCGTCGTCACTGATCAGCAGACCGGTGTGCAGCAACCGCTCGATATCGGCCCCGGCCATGTTGCCGTGCGCAGCGTCAACCCAGGTGTCGGGCAGGATGCGGCCCAACAGCGCTACGTCGGCAGCATCCACCTTGAGGGCTGCATCCAGGTGCGCGGCCAGCGCGTACCACTGCATCGTGGTGCCCAGGCCAGCTTCTCCCTTGAGCAGCCGATCCAGGTCCAGCGCGACTTCCGCACGGGGCTCGAACATCACGATGGAGCAACGTCTGATCTGCATTGGGGGCATCGGCGTGGAACGGGACGCGCAGGATGCCATGCATCGGCCGGGGCCGCGCGAGGGCTAAACTTTCCCTGCAACAGGCCGAAAGAAGAGAACTCCTACCGCAACGGCCAGCGCAATCACCATGAGTACTTCCGACAAGACCCTGCTCACGGCTGCGCAGGCCGCCCAGGTACTGTCGCTGCTGCAGAGCGATGACGCCTTCCGCAGCGCCTTCGCCGCTTCCCCCAGCCTTGCGCTGCAGAGTCTGGGCATTGCCCCGAACGCCGATGGCTCGATGTGCGCTCCGGTGGACGCGCTTGCCAGCAAGGAAGCCTTTGCTGCCACGGCCGACGCGCTGAAGCAGCACCTGCAGTCCTGTGGTGCCTTCGTCCTGCCGCACTTCTTCGAAGCCGGCGCCGGCAACTGATGCGGTGCTGTCAGTCCGCGCCCGGTTGTGCGCGGCTGTCACGGACATTGAGCGCCTGCAGGATGTAATTGCCGGAATCCTCGGCATAGGCGCGGCCGCGATGCACGGCCAGCCAACGTGCTTCCGCAGCGGCCGCTCCGGCGTCTCCCGAGGCCTGCCTGGCTTCGCGCAGCGCCACGTGCAGCTGGTACAGCTCCGTGCCGTCGGCCCAGGGCAGCAGTCGTGCGACGGCTGCGTCCACCTTTCCGGCATGCAGATCGCGGGTGGCATCGATGATGTCCAGCAACTGGCGCGAGCGAGGGTCGCCCTTCAGGTCGATCCCGCGACGGGCCATGCGCAGTTGCGGCGATACCTCCACGCCTTCGCGCTGGGCCAGGCGGATCAGGCCCAGAGCCATGAACTGCCGAGTGTGCAGATTGCCGCTGGGTTGCTGGCGCAGATCGGCCAGCGCCTCCGCGATGCGATCGCGGCTGGCCACAGCGTCCGACCGTTCTCCAGCCATGCCCGCAATGCTGGCGCGCCAGGCCGACGCCAACCGGCAGAGCGCCGGCTCGTTGCACTGCACCTGCAGTGATCGGGCAACCTCTTCCGCCTTGCCCAGCTCACCGAGATCGATCAGCACCGCGGCCTGTTGCATGCGGCCACCAAAGTCATCGGCCGGTACACCCGCCAACTGGTTGCGCACCGCACTCCAGTCCCCGAGTACGGCCATCGCCGTGGCCAGGTTGGCACTGGTCCTCCAGCCGCCGACATCACCGGCCATGCGGAAATCCGCAATGGCACCGTGGGTATTGCCTGCTGCCAGTTTCAACCGTCCCGAGAAATCCAGCGTGTGGCTGCGGGCCCACGCCTGGGGCACCCGCGCGGGCTGCACCGCAGTCACCGCTTCGGCGTAACGTCCCATTCCGGACAACGCCAACGCCCGATTGACATAACCGCCGTGGTAGTCGGGATACAGGTCGGTCAGCAGCTTCCAGCGTCGCGCGATGTCAGCCTCCGGCAGATCACTGGCCTGCCCGGCCCAGCCGTCCAGGTACAGCGCATCGCGCGGCGTCAGTCGCTGCCGCAACGCCTGCGCACGCGCGTAGGCATCCAGGGCAAGGCGGCTTTCACCCCGCATCCAGTGGATGCGCATGATCGCCACATGGGCCATCGCAAACTCCGGGTCGACCCTGATCGCCTGCGCGAGAAAGCCCAGGGCCTCGTCGGTCTGCCGCCGGTCCAACGCCCGGATGCCAGCGGCATAGGCGCGCAGCGCGTCCAGGCTGGACGTCGCCACCTGCGGCAGGTTCACCGAGTGGCGATCAATTTCCATGCCGCCTTCGCCGAGGCGCTCTCGCAGACGCCCCACCACTTCATCGGTGGATGTCAGAAGCGAGTCCAGGCCTTTGCCATCGGCATGCACGGTGTACACGGTCGCGGCGGTTGCCGGATCGATGACATCGACGGCCACCCGCAGACGGCCATGCACTTCCAGCACCGAAGGCGCCAGCACGGCACGTGCACCATCGCGTTGCGCCACTTCGCTGGCAACCGCACGGTCCAGCCCGGCCCTCGGGCTGATCAGCATGCGCTGCATGGTGTCACGCACTTTCAGGTCGCTCAGCACGTTCACATACCGCGATTGCTCCAGGCTGATGCGGAACGCCTGGTTGATCGACTCGCTCAGCAGGGGATCGCCCGTCAGGTTGCGCGGCTCCGCGATCACCACCCAATCCCGCTCGGCAAAGGCAATGGCCGGTTGAGGACGGGTCAGCAACCACAGGCCCAATGCACAGGCCGCGACCAGCGTTGCCTGCGCCGCCATCGCCATCGGGCGGCGCCAGAACGGAACATCCGGCCTGGCCTTGTCACTCCCGCGCGGCCGCCGCAGCGCTGTCTTGCCGGCCGCGGAGACGCCGATCACCTCCATCGGCTGCGCCACGCCACGGAAGCGCCAGCGGCCGAACGACTTCCAATACAGCCGGGTGGCCGGCTCGCCCAGCTGGGAGGCGGCGCGCCGGACCAGCGATTCGGCGGCCGCAGACAGCAGCAACTGCCCAGGTCGCGCCAGCTGCATCAGGCGCGCAGCCATGGGCTTGGCCAGTCCTTCCACTTCCACGGCCTTGGACCCCAGCGCAACCGACTCTGCGCTGTTGTTCCACAGGATGACCTCACCCACATGCAACCCGGCCCGCGCCTGCAGCCGGAGGTCACGCGCCTGGCCCAGCGGCTGCAGGCCGCGCTGGTAATCCAACGCGAAGCCAAGCGCGTCGATCGGCCGCTCGAACAGCATGAACAGACCATCGGAACGGTCGATCTGCTGGCCGTTCCAGCGCTGCTGCAGGGCCATCACCAGGCGGTCATGGTCCTGGAACAGTTCAGCCGCTGCGGCATCTCCCATCCGTTCCACCAACAGGGTGGAATCGCACAGATCGGTGAACAGCAGGGCACGCAGGTGTGTGGTGTGCTGCGTCGACGTTCCGGTGTCGCCATTCATCGGCAGAGTCTCCGCTCACTGTCCGTCCACGGTGTCGGCCCAATGCAGGCAGTTGCCGCCGGCGCGCTTGGCCCGGTACAGCGCACGGTCGGCGCCCGCATACCATTCACTCCAGTCCGCATCGGCCGCCAGCAGGCTGACGCCGATGCTGGCCGGGGTAACGTGCGGGTTGCCATGGCTGCGTTCGAGCAGGCCATGCACCGCGCTGAGGATGAACTCGGCCGCGCGCTGGGCCGCCTCACGGTCTGCATGACGCAGGATCAGGCAGAACTCGTCACCGCCCAGCCGGCAGGCCAGATCGTGTTCGCCGGCCATCGAGCGCAGGATGTTGCCCATGCTCTGCAGCACGCGGTCGCCGGCCTGGTGGCCATGGCGGTCGTTGACCTGCTTGAAGCGGTCGCAGTCGATCAGCAGCAGCGCCTGCGGCGTGCCGTCGGACCGGCTGCGGCACTCCTGCAGGTACAGGCTGAGGCCGCGGCGGTTGTGCAGGCCGGTCAGTTCATCGGTACGCACCAGTTCACGGGTGTGGGTGAGCTGGTGGGTGGTGACGTACAGGTTGTCCAGCGCGGTTTCCAGATCGTGGTTGCGACGGCGCAGCTGGCTGATCAAGGCCTGTTCGTTGGCCAGCACGCGCATGATCGTGCGCCGCAGGAAATAGGCCACCAGCCCCGGATCGGATTCGACCAGGCAATGGAAATCAGCCGGGCCCAGTTCCAGCAGATGGCAGTTCTCGACCGCGCGGGCACCAGCACTGCGCGGGTGGTCGCCCACCAGCAGGCCAAGCTCACCGAAGAACTCGTGGCGCCCCAGCGTCTTGGTCACCAGGTCGTCGCCGAAGTCCAGTTCGATCAGTCCTTCCACGATGACGTACATGCCATCGCCGCGGTGGCCGCGGTGGAACAGCCATTGCCCGGCCTCGACCTTCAAGGGCCGCGCGAAGCGCGCGAACAGGGCGACTTCCTCGTCCGACAACAGGGCGTGCACGATCTCGGCCATCGCCACCTGGGCGATACCGGTTGTCATGTCGATGTTCTCGGCCGCACCCCTGCCGGTCATTCCCTGCCGCCAGCGTCCCCTGGTGAGATGCGGAGCATAGCAGTGAATCAAACTGTGCGCGTCTTCTCATTTTTCATGATGTCGTAGCGATCTGCCCCGAACAGGCGGGCAGGACGCATTCAGGGGACCGCCAGGGGACCGGATACAACGACGCCGGCAGGTCCCCCGACCTGCCGGCGTCGTCTGGCCCTTCCCTGGCCACCCTGATCGAGCCCATGTTCCGGTAGAGCCGGCCGCTGGCCGGCTGTTCTGGGAGCTTGCCGGCCAGCGGCCGGCACTACCGGGTCGAGGGTTGCCGGCCAGCGGCCGGGACTACCGGGTCAAGACCGGCTCAGGCGGCGCGCTCGCTGTGGCCGCCGTGGAACTGTTCTTCCTCGGTCGAGCCGGTCAGGGCCGTGGTCGAGGACTGGCCCTGCTGGATGGCCTGGGTGACCGCATCGAAGTAGCCGGTGCCAACTTCACGCTGGTGCTTGACCGCAGTGAACCCGCGTTCGGCGGCTTCAAACTCGGCTTCCTGCAGTTCCACGAAGGCGCTCATCTGCCGGCGCGCATAGCCGTGGGCCAGATTGAACATGCCGTAGTTCAGCGCGTGGAAGCCGGCCAGGGTGATGAACTGGAACTTGTAGCCGTAGCTGCCCAGCTCGCGCTGGAACCTGGCGATGGTGGCGTCGTCCAGGTTCTTCTTCCAGTTGAAGCTGGGCGAGCAGTTGTAGGCCAGCAGCTTGCCGGGGAACTTCGCATGGATCGCCTCGGCGAACTTCCGCGCGAACGCCAGGTCCGGCTTGCCGGTCTCGCACCACACCAGGTCGGCATACGGGGCGTAGGCCAGGCCGCGGCTGATCGCCTGGTCCAGGCCGTTGCGGGTCTTGTAGAAGCCTTCCACGGTGCGCTCGCCGGTGGTGAAGGGCTGGTCGTTGCCGTCGATGTCGCTGGTCAGCAGATCGGCCGCTTCGGCGTCGGTGCGCGCCACCAGCAGGGTCGGCACGCCCAGCACGTCGGCGGCCAGGCGCGCGGCGTTGAGCTTCTCGATGGCCTCGCGGGTCGGCACCAGCACCTTGCCGCCCATGTGCCCGCACTTCTTTACCGAGGCCAGCTGGTCCTCGAAGTGCACGCCGGCAGCGCCCGCCTCGATCATCGCCTTCATCAGCTCGAAGGCGTTGAGCACGCCGCCGAAACCGGCCTCAGCATCGGCTACGATAGGCTGCAGGAAGTCGATGTCATCCTTGCCTTCGGCGTGGTGCAGCTGGTCGGCGCGCAGCAGGGTGTTGTTGATGCGCTTGACCACCGCCGGCACCGAATCGGCCGGATACAGCGACTGGTCCGGGTACATCTGCCCGGCCAGGTTGGCGTCGGCCGCCACCTGCCAGCCGGACAGGTAGATAGCCTTCAGCCCGGCCTTGACCTGCTGCATGGCCTGGTTGCCGGTCAGCGCGCCCAGCGCATTGACGAACTCGCGCTCGTGCAGCGATTTCCACAGCTTCTCCGCGCCCAGCCGCGCCAGCGAATGCTCGATGTGGACGGTGCCGCGCAGGCGCACCACATCGGCGGCGCTGTAGTTGCGCTGGATGCCTTCCCAGCGCGGGTGGGTGTCCCAGTCGTGCTGGATCTGTTCGGCAGTGGGCAGGGTGCTCATGTCTTTCTCCAGTTCAGTGTTGTAGCGCCGGGCGCTGCCCGGCTGGGGTGGATTCGGAGGGCAGCGGTGGTGCCGTCAGTCGATGCGCGCGTAGGCCGGCAGGGTCAGGAAATCGGTCAGTTCGTCGTTGCGGCTCAGTTCGCCCAGCAGGGCAATGGCTTCGCCGATGCGGGTGCCGCCGGGCAACGTGCTGGTATCGCCCAGCCGCGCCGGCAGCTGGGCCAATGCGCTGTCGAGCAGGGCCAGATCGATGGCGGTGCCGTCATCGAGCTGCTGGCCTGGCGTGTGCAGCCACTGCCACAGCTGGCTGCGGCTGATTTCGGCGGTGGCTGCGTCTTCCATCAGGTGGTGGATGGGCACGCAGCCGTTGCCATCCAGCCAGGCGGCCAGGTAGCGCACGCAGACTTCGACGTTGCCCTCGAAACCCGCGCGGGTGATGCTGCCCGACGGCCGCGCGATCAGTTCATCGCGGCCCACCCGCACATCCTGGCGCAGCACCTGGTGCTGGTTCGCGGTGGGCATGTGCTCGTCGAAGATGGCCATCGCCACCGGGATCAGCGCCGGGTGTGCCACCCAGGTGCCATCGTGGCCGGCACTGACTTCGCGCAGCTTGTCGGCGCGCACGCGGGCCATGGCCTGTTCGTTGGCGGCGGCATCACTGTTGATCGGAATCTGCGCGGCCATGCCACCCATCGCATGCGCACCGCGGCGATGGCAGGTCTGGATCAGCAGTTCCGAATAGGCCTTCAGGAACGGCTGGGTCATGGTCACCTGGCCACGCTCGGGCAGCACGCGGTCGGCGTGGCGGCGGAAGGTCTTCAGGTAGGAAAAGATGTAGTCCCAGCGGCCACAGTTCAGGCCGACGATGCGCTCGCGCAGGGCGTGCAGGATCTCGTCCATCTCGAACACCGCCGGCAGTGTTTCGATCAGCACGGTCACCTTGATCTGGCCGTGCGGCAGGCCGAGCATGCCTTCGATGTGCGACAGCGCGGTTTCCCACAGCGCGGCCTCTTCCATGCTCTGCAGCTTGGGCAGGTAGAAGTACGGGCCGCGATCCTTGGCCTGCAGCGCGCGGGCGTTGTGGAAGGCGAACACCGCTGCATCGAACAGGCCACCGGCCAGCGGCTGGCCGTCCACGGCCACGTGCTTCTCGTCCAGGTGCCAGCCGCGCGGGCGAACGATCAGCACCGCCTGTTCCTCAAAGGGGCGCAGGGTGTAGTGCTTGCCATTGGCTGCGGTGAACTGCAGATCGCCGCGCACGGCAGCCGCCAGCGACTGCTGCCCGGCCAGCAGGTTGCGCCAGGTGGGCGAGGTGGAATCCTCGAAGTCGGCCATGAACACCTTGGCGCCGGAGTTCAGCGCGTTGATGACCATCTTCGGGTCGGTCGGGCCGGTGATCTCGACGCGGCGGTCCTGCAGTGCGGCCGGCAGCGGGGCCACGCGCCAGTCGCCGCTGCGGATGGCGGCGGTGTCTTCGCGGAAGTCCGGCAGGCCGCCCTGGTCGAAGAACGCCTGGCGTTCGCGGCGGGCCTGCAGCCGTGCCTGCCGGCCCGGTTCCACCGCCCGGTGCAGCGAGACCAGCAGGGCCAGCAGCGGTGCCGGCAGCACGGTCTCCTGGCCGGCCACGCGGGTCGCCAGAGCGATGCCGGGGGTGGCCTTGGCAGAGGCGGGGGAAACGGCGGAAGCGACGGCGGACATGGGGCGACTCCAGCGGTGGGGGAACGCCCCCAAAGTGCCGTCCGGGCTCAGTATTTGGCAAAACAGTTTTTGCAATGTAGTACATAAGTTGTGCTAATACTTATGACGCCATGACCACGCGCAGCCCGCCAAGTCCGCGTTTTTCCTACAAATCCGACCGGCTGAAACCGCTGCGCGCGTTCTGCCAGACGGTGCGCCTGGGCTCGGTCTCACGTGCGGCTGAGGCGCTGTTCGTCAGCCAGCCGGCCATCAGCCTGCAGTTGCAGGCGTTGGAGCGGGAACTGGGGGTGCCGTTGTTCGAGCGCAGCGGGCGACGCCTGGTGCCCAGCCGCGAAGGCCAACTGCTGTACGAAATGGCACAGCCGCTGGTGGAAAGCCTCGACGGGCTGGAAGCGCGCTTCCGCGACAAGGTGCGCGGGCTGGATGCGGGCGAGCTGAACATTGCCGCCAACAGCTCGACCATCCTCTATCTGCTGCCGAAGATCGTCGAACGCTTCCGCCTGCACCACCCGGACGTGCGCCTGACCCTGCACAACGCGATCAGTGCCGATGGCACCGACCTGCTGCGCGAGGACGCGGCCGATCTGGCAATCGGATCGATGACCGATGTGCCGGCCGACCTGACCTATGCGCCGGCCTACCGCTTCGAGCAGGTGCTGATTGCGCCGCACGACCATCCGCTGGCCAGCGGCGGCGAGCTGGAACTGGCCGACATCGCGCGCTACCCGCTGGTGCTGCCGCCGAAGCGGCAGATCACCTACCGGCTGGTGGACCAGGTGTTCCAGCGCCACCGCATCGCCTACACGGTGGCGCTGGAGGTAGGCGGCTGGGAGGTGATCAAGCAGTACGTGGCGATGGGCATGGGCATTTCCATCGTGCCGGCGTTGTGCCTGCATGAAAGCGACCATGCCCGCCTGGCGGCGCGGTCGATGAAGCGCTGGTTCCCGGAGCGCAGTTACGGGGTGATCGTGCGCCGGGGCAAGGCGTTGTCGGCGCAGGCGCGGGCGTTCATCGAGCTGATCCAGCCGGAGCTGTTCAGCCCGCGCGATTACGACCAGAGCGGGCATTCGGACAGGTAGATCCACGCCATGCGTGGATGCTCTTGATCAACCGGGGTCAGAGCCCGCCGCTACGCAGTGGGCTCTGACCCCCACACCCACCCCATTTCCGGCGGACGATGAATAAACTGGCCCCATGTCCATCGAACTCCGCCACCTGCGCTACTTCCTCGCCGTTGCCGACACGCTGCACTTCGGCCAGGCGGCCGAGCGGCTGGGGATGTCGCAGCCGCCGCTCAGCCAGCAGATCCGGCAGCTGGAAGAATTGATCGGCGCGCGGTTGTTCGTGCGCAGCCATCGCCGTGTGCAGCTGACGGCCGCCGGTGAGCGGCTGCAGGAACGCGCACGGGCCATCGTGCAGCAGGTGGAAGCCGCCGTGGACGAGGTGCAGCGCGCGCAGCGCGGTGAGCAGGGCGAGCTGCATATCGGCCTGACCCGGGCCACGCCGCTGTCGCCGCAGATTCCGCGGTCGATCCTGCAGTACCGGCAACAGTACCCGCAGGTGCGCCTGCAGCTGAGCGAAATGAACACCCTGCAGCAGATCGATGCGCTGCTCGATGGCAGCCTGGATGTGGGCATCATCCGCAAGCGTGCGCTGCCGCCGGAACTGGTGGCGCACAGCCTGTTCGTCGATCCGCTGGCACTGATCGTGCACGCCGACCACCCTGCCCTGCGCCGCCTGTCCAAACAGGGCACGCTGGCGCTGCGGGATTTCGCCCAGGAGCCGTTCGTGGCGTTCCGCCGCAGTGCCGGTGCCGGCATCCACGACCACATGATCGCGCTGTGCGCGGCGGCGGGGTTCACCCCGCGCATCGTGCAGGAGGCGGGCGAGGCATCGACGCTGATCAGCCTGGCGGCGGCCGGTCTGGGTGCGGCGATCCTGCCGTCGTCGTGCGACCACATCCGGGTGGAAGGCGCGCGCTTCGTGGCGCTGGCCGATGCCGGGGCGCACTCGGAAGTGCAGCTGGCGTGGCGCCGCGAAGGAGTAACGCCGTTGATCCGCAATTTCGCCGGGTTGTTGCGCGGGGCGTTTGCGGAAGGGTGAGCGTGCAGCCCACCCGGTAGTGCCGGCCGCTGGCCGGCAGATGGACCCTGCCGTGGTTGCCGGCCAGCGGCCGGCACTACCGCGCGTCGGGTCAGGCGGTGACCGGCTGCGGGGCGCGCTGCTGCAGGGCCCAGACGATGCCGCCGCCGAACAGGGTCAGTACGCCGGTGAACAGGCACACGCCCAGCCAATCCCACGCCGCGTAGGCCAGGCCACCGACGGCGCCGAGCACGCTGCTGCCCAGGTAGTAGGCGAACAGGTACAGCGCCGAGGCTTCGGCACGCATCGAACCGGCGCGGCTGCCAACCCAGCTGCTGGCCACCGAATGGCCGCCGAAGAAACCGAAGGTGACCAGCGCGATGCCCAGCGCCATCGTGGTCAGCCACGGCATCGACAGCAGCACGATGCCGGCACCGATCAGGCAGAAGGCAATGGTCAGCACGCGGCCGCGGCCATAGCGCGTGGCCTGCTGGCCCATCCAGGCCGAGCTGAAGGTGCCGACCAGGTACACGCTGAAGATCAGCCCGACCACGGTCTGGCTGAGGTGGTACGGCGGCGCCAGCAGGTGGTAGCCCAGGTAGTTGTAGAGGGTGACGAACACGCCCATCAGCACGAACGAGGTGGCGAACAGCCACGGCAGGCCCGGATCGGCGAACAGCGTGCGCCAGCGCGAGGGCAGCTGGCGCAGGCCGCCACGGCGGGCCTGGAAGTGCCGCGACGGCGGCAGCTGCAGCCACAGCAGCACGGTGCTGGCCACGGCGATGATCGAGACCGTACCGATGCCCCAGCGCCAGCCCCAGTGGTCGGCGATGATGCCGGCCAGCAGGCGCCCGCTCATGCCACCGATGGCGTTGCCACCGATGTACAGGCCCATGGCCAGGCCCAGCGCACGGCTGTCCATTTCCTCCACCAGGTAGGTCATCGCCACCGCCGGCACGCCGCTCAGGGCCAGGCCCAGCAGGGTGCGCAGCACCAGCAGGGTGGTCCAGTCATTGACCAGGGCGGTACACAGCGACAGCAGGGCCGAGGCCATCAGCGCGGCGATCATCATCGGCCGCCGGCCAATGGCATCGGACAGCAGGCCGGCCAGCAGCATCGCTACGGCCAGGGTGCCGGTGCTCAGCGACAGCGACATCGCGCTGCCGGCGGCGGACACACCGAAGTGACGGCTGAATTCGGGCAGCAACGGCTGCACCGTATACAGCAGGCCGAAGGTCGAGAACCCCGCCAGGAACAGCGCGAGCGCCGTGCGCCGGAACGCCGGGGTGCCCTGCTGGATGCGGGTCTCGACAACGGAATCAGGAGTGCGGGGGCGGCCGCTGAGGGACGCCGCAGTTTCGCCAGTCATGGGATCGAAGGGCCGTGGGGGCGGCCGACATGGGGGTACGGGGACCAGCGTAGGCTCCTCGATCCAGTCGATCCATAACCTGATGAGTAAGGATCGATATGCAGGACGTATCAATTCAGCTTACAGATGCTTCCATTCGAAGCCATCGCCGCGGCGGTAGTAGATCGCCACGGCACGGCCATAGACCTTGCCGGCATCAACGAAACCGAAGAAGCGGCCGTCAAAGCTGTTGCCGCGATGGTCGCCCAGCACCAGCAGTTTGCCGGCCGGCACCTCCATGTCGCCGATGTCCGGGCCACCGCCCATGTCCAGGTCAAGCTGAGCCTGGCGCTCGCCGAAGGCTTCGGTGTCGGCGAGGTCGGCGATCTGCAGGGGCTGGCCGTTGATGGCCAGATGGCCGCCGTGCAGCTGCACGTGGTCACCAGCCACGGCCACCACGCGCTTGATCAGGCGGGTGCCATCGGCCGGCGAATCGAACACGGCCACTTCGCCGCGCTGCGGGCTGCCGGTGGCCAGCAGTTGCCTGCTGGTGAACGGCAGGCGCAGGCCGTAAGCGCGCATGTCCACCACCACGCGGTCGCCCGGCTGCAGGGTCGGCTGCATCGAGCCGCTGGGCACCACGTAATGGTTGGCCAGGGTGTCGCGGGCGGCGGCAAGCAGGCCGAGCATGACCAGCAGCGGCAGCGCTTCCTTCTTCAGCCAGGTGAGCGCGCGTTCGGCAAACGGGGGGCGGGCAGCGACGTCCATGACAGGTTCCGGTGGGTGGAAGCTCGGTCAGACCAGCGGCAGGCGCGGGAGGTTCCCGGGGGCGCAGGTCCTGTAGAGCCGAGCCCGTGCTCGGCTGATCGCGGAAGCCGAGCATGGGCTCGGCTCTACAGAGGGCGGCAACGCTCAGGTGCCCACGTGCACGCGGTTGCCGTGCTCGGCCAGGCCCAGATGGTCCAGGGCGATGTCCAGCGCCAGTACGTAGCTCTGCGCGCCGTAGCCGGCGGCGATGCCCAGGCGTTGGCCGATGCCTGCCGGCAGGCATGGTTCGGCCACGGCGCCATCGTCGTGCACTTCCACGTAGGCGTTGTGCAGATAGGGCAGCAGGCGTTGCAGGCGCAGGCTGCCGGCGCAAGCGCCGGGATCGAGCAGGGTCACTTCGCCACGACTGTGGTCGGCCACGCGCAGCGCGTCCAGCAGTTCCTGTTCCGAGCCGCAGGCGCGGATGGCCACGCTGGTACCCGCGTCGATCGCACGGTGCACCAGCGATTTCAGCACCGGCGGCGGCAGCGGCTGGGCAGTGCGGATCAGCGTACCGGCGGCGTCCGGGCCGCGGATGATGAAGATCGACATGGCTCAGCCCTCCTGCGCCAGGCGGCGGCCGACGATGGCCAGCGACAGCGGGTAGCCGGCCTGCTGGCTGCGCTGGTCGACCACCACGGCGGCCGGCCCATGCTGCAGGCGCAGGCGTGCTTCCAGGTCGGGCTGGTGGGGGGCCTGCAGTTCGATCCAACGCGCGGGCAGATCTTCCAGTGCGGCCTGCAGTGCACGACCTTCGGCCTGCCACTGCGCCTCGTCGGCCACGCCCACGTCCAGCAGCACCCAGTCATCGGTGTGGGCCTGGCACAGGCACTGGCGCACTTCGGACAGGCTGGCGCAGTCGTTGCACAGCACGCGGTGGCCGCACAGCTGCGGTGGAAGCTGCGGGGGCGGCACCGACGACGGCGCATGCCGGATCACCAGGAGAGTCATACACCACCTTGCACAAAGCGCCCTGCGGCGCGGTAGGCACACGATGCGCGTGCGGGCCGTAAAGGTGCGATGGCGGGCGATGGCCTGGCGCGTAAAAGGTGCGTAACGCAAGCGGGGTCGGAGCCCCGCCGCGCGATGCGCGACGGGCTCCGACCCCACAGGTGCCGCGTTCTACGTTGTTATTTCAGCCCGCGGAACTTCAGCAGCGGTTCCACCGACGGGTCCTTGCCGCGGAAATCGCGGTACAGGGTCGACAGTTCCACGCTGTTGCCGCGCGAGAGGATCTTGTCGCGGAACGCCTGGCCGTTGGCCGCCGTCAGGCCACCGTGTTCGGTGAACCACTGGTAGGCGTCATGGTCCAGCACTTCGGCCCAGAAGTAGGCGTAGTAACCGGCCGAATAACCGCCGCCCCAGATGTGGTCGAAGTAGGTGGTGCGGTAACGCGGCGGTACCTGCGGCAGGTCGACCTTGTACTTCTTCAGCGCGCTGGCTTCGAAGGCACCGACGTCCTGCAGCGGCGCATCGGCCTTCTGGGTGTGCCAGGCCAGGTCAAGCAGCGCGGCCGACAGATACTCGGTGGTCGCATAGCCCTGGTTGAAGCTGCGTGCCTTGAGGATCTTGTCGACCAGTTCCTGCGGCATCGCTTCGCCGGTCTTGTAGTGCTTGGCGTAGTGGGCGAAGACCTTCGGGTCCAGCGCCCAGTGCTCGTTGAACTGCGAGGGGAACTCGACGAAATCGCGCGAGGTGGCGGTGCCGGCGATCGACGGGTACTTCACGTTCGAGAACATGCCATGCAGGGCGTGGCCGAACTCATGGAACATGGTGGTGACGTCGTCGAAGCTGATCAGCGCAGGCTGGCCATCGGCCGGCTTGGTGAAGTTGCAGACGTTGTAGACCACCGGCTTGGCACCGGTCAGGCCGTCCTGCTCGACGAACACATCCATCCAGGCGCCGCCGGACTTGGTGTCACGCTTGAAGTAGTCGGTGTAGAACAGGGCCAGCGAGCTGCCGTCCTTGTCGAACACTTCGTACACCTTCATGTCCGGGTTGTAGGTCGGAATGTCGGTGCGCTGCTTGAAGGTGATGCCGTACAGCTGGGTGGCGGCATAGAAGACGCCGTTCTGCAGCACGTTGTCCAGCTCGAAGTACGGCTTGATCTGCGATTCATCCAGATCGTACTTGGCCTTGCGCACCTGCTCGGCGTAGAAATCCCAATCGGAGGCGGCAACCTGGAAGCCCCCCTTCTGGGCGTCGATCACCTTCTGGATCTCACCGGCTTCGGCACGTGCCTTGGCGGTGGCGGCCGGCACGGTGTCAGTCAGCAGCTTCAGGGCGGCAGCCGGGGTCTTGGCCATCTGGTCGCCCAGCTGGTAGTCGGCGAAGGTCTCGAAGCCAAGCAGCTTGGCCTTCTGCGCACGCAGCTGGGCCAGGCGCTGCACGGTCTCGCGCGTGTCGTTCTTGTCGCCACGCTCGGCACGGGTTTCCGAGGCCTTCAGCACGGCAGCGCGCTGGTCACGGTCGCTGAGCGAACCGAGCACCGGCTGCTGGGTGGTGTTCTGCAGCGGCAGCACGAACTTGCCGTCCAGCTTGCGATCCTTGGCGGCGTTGGCCGCGTTGTTGATCGCGTTGTCGTCCAGGCCGGCCAGCTTGGCCTTGTCGTCCACGACCACGGCCGCCGCGGCGGTGGCCGCCACCAGACGGGTATGGAACTGGGTGGACAGGGTGGTCTCTTCGACGTTGAGCTTGCGCAGGCTCGCCTTGTCGGCGTCGGACAGCTGTGCGCCCGCGCGCACCAGGCCATCGTAGTAATGCTCGACCAGGCGCTTCTGCACCGGGTCCAGCTCCAGCGTGTCACGCTGGTCGTACAGCGACTTCACCCGGGCGAACAGCTTCGGGTCCAGGTTGATCTCGTCCTGGTGCGCGGCCAGCTTCGGGGCAATGTCTTCCTGGATCTTCTGGCGTGCTTCGGTGCCATCGGCCTGGACCAGGCCGAAGAAGATGCGCGACACGCGGTTGAGGGTCTCGCCGCTACGCTCCATCGCCACGATGGTGTTGTCGAAGGTGGCCGGCTCGGCGTTGTCGGCGATCCTGCGGACATCGGCCAGATGCTGGCGCATGCCTTCTTCGAAGGCCGGCGCGTAGTCGCTGTCCTTGATCTTGTCGAACTGCGGTGCCTGGAACGGCAGCGTGCTGGCGCTCAGCAGCGGGTTGGTGGAGGCTTCGGCCGGCTGCTGGGCCGGGGCTTTCTGTGCATCGGACACGGGGGTGGACTCCTTGCCGGAACAGGCCGCCAGCGCCAGGCTGATGGCGGCGGCCAGGACTACGGTACGCGACATGTAAAAACGCTCCTTGGGCAGACGGTACGGGATACCAGCCCTCCACCCTACTCCTGTCGCGCGCGCCCGGCATGTGCCGGACGTGGCGCCTGGTCCGCCGCCGGCGGCCGGCTCAGACCGTGCCGCGGGTCTTGCCCATCCACGGCCGGTAGAACTCGCGGATGGCGGCCATGTCGGCCGCGTCATCGCCGGTCGGCTGGAACAGCGGGCCGATGCCGATGGTCTTTTCCGGGTAGTGGAAGTACGCCGCCAGGACCGGCACGTCGGCCATCCGGGCGATCTTCAGGAAGCCGGCTTTCCAGTCCTTGACCGCCTTGCGGGTGCCCTCGGGGGTGATGGCGAACCACATCTTCTCGTTGTTGCGCAGCAGATCCACGGCCTGGCCCACGGTACCCTGCGGCGCGCTGCGGTCCAGCGGGATCACGCCCAGCGTGTGCAGCAGCGGGCCCAGCGGCCACCAGAACAGCGAGGCCTTGCCCAGCACCTTCACCTTCATGCCCAGTGCGATCTTGGCGGCCATGCCCCACAGGCCGTCCCAGTTGGACGAATGCGGGGCGATGATGAAG
>NZ_JBNNHG010000038.1:0-30129 GCF_050268705.1 Stenotrophomonas sp. NPDC077659
AGTAGCCGCTGCCGGCCGGGGCCACTTCGCAGTTCGGGAAGGTGCCGCCGCTGGCCGGCTCCATGTCAACTGACCGTACGCCCACCATCGACGCGCAGCGTGTGGCCGGTGACGAAGCTGGCCTCGGCCACCAGCCAGTAGACCGCCTCGGCGATCTCCTCGACGGTGCCGATGCGGGCCAGCGGCGTGCGCGCCAGCAGCGTCTCGCGGGCGAAATCATCCTTGCCCTGCTCCGGCCACAGGATCGCGCCCGGCGCCACGGCATTCACCCGCACTTTCGGTGCCAGTTCCAGCGCCAGCGAACGGGTGGCCATCTCCAGCGCGGCCTTGGCCATGGTGTAGGCGATGTGGTCGCGCATCGGGTCGGTGCCGTGCAGGTCGGTCAGGTTGACGATGCAGCCCTGCTGGCGACGAAGATGCGGTGCGGCGGCCTGTGACAGCAGCAGCGGCGCACGGGCGTTGACCGCGTAAAGCTCGTCCAGCGCCTCGGCGGTGACCTGGCCCAGCGGGGTCGGGAAGAAGTTGGAGGCGTTGTTGACCAGCGCATCCAGGCGGCCGAAGTGGGCCACGGCCTGTTCCACCAGGTCGGGCAGGGCATCGGCGTCACGCAGGTCGGCCTGCAGGGCCAGCACGCTGCCCGGGCGGATGTTTTCCAGGTCGAACGCGGCCTGCTGCAGCTCGGCGCTGGATGTGTGGGCGTGCAGCACCACCGACCAGCCACAGGCGTGGAACTGGCGGGCGATGGCCGCACCGATCCGGCGGGCGCTGCCGGTGATCAGGGCCACGGGGGCGGTGTCGCTCATGAGGGTCCTCCAAGGCTCGGCTATCCTGTGCACCATTGTCACCGCATTCGAAGACACCATGCAGCCCACCTTCCCCCTGCCCGACGCCGACGCCCTGGCCCACAGCGACCAGCTGGCGGCCGCCCTGCGGGCCGAAATCCTTGCGCAGGGCGGGGCGATCCCGTTCTCGCGCTTCATGGAGCTGTGCCTGTATGCCCCCGGCTGGGGCTACTACAGCGCCGGCGCCAGCAAGTTCGGTGGCAGTGGCGATTTCACCACCGCGCCCGAGCTCGGCAGCCTGTTCGCCGGAAGCGTGGCCAACGCACTGGCGCCGGTGTTCGCCCAGCTCGATGCGCAGGCGCGCATGCTGGAACTGGGCGGCGGCACCGGCGCCTTCGCCGAGGCCGTGCTGCTGCGGCTGGCCGAGCTGGACGCACTGCCGGCGCGCTACGCCATCCTCGAACCCAGTGCCGACCTGCGCCAGCGCCAGCAGCAGCGCCTGCAGCAGAATCTGCCGGCCGAGCTGGCCAGCCGGGTGGAGTGGGTTGATCGGCCGTTCGATGACGACTGGAACGGCGTGGTGTTTGCCAACGAAGTGATCGACGCGCTGCCGACCCCGCGCTTCCTCATCAAGGATGGCGAGGTCTACGAAGAGACCGTCGAGCTGGATGGCGATGGCAACTTCATGCGCGGCGCGCAGCCGGCCGACGTGCTGCTCAACGGTGCCGTGCGGCACCTCGAGCGCTATCTGGAAAAGCCCTTCGCCGATGGCTACCGTTCCGAAGTGCTGCCGCAGCTGCCGTACTGGCTGCAGGCGGTGGCCGGCGGCCTGCAGCGCGGCGCGATGCTGTTCGTCGATTACGGCTACAACCGTGGCGAGTTCTACCAGCACGACCGCGATGACGGCACCGTGCGGGCGTTCTATCGGCACCATGTGCACAACGAGGTCTACCGCTGGCCGGGCCTGCAGGACATCACCGCATCGGTGGATTTCACCGCGATGGCCGAGGCCGGCCTGCACGGTGGGTTCGAACTGGCCGGTTACTGCAGCCAGTCCAGTTTCCTGCTGGGCAACGGCCTTGACCAGGTGCTGGTGCTGGCCGAGGAGCGTACCGATGAAGTGGGCCGCATCCAGCTGCGTGACCAGGTGAAGAAGCTGACCCTGCCGACCGGGATGGGCGAGCGTTTCCAGGTGATCGGCCTGCAGCGTGCGGTGGACTTCGAACCGGCCTTCGAACTGGGTGACCTGAGCTGGCGCCTGTGAGTGCCGCGTTGCAGGTGATCAAGCCGCTGCGCCGGCCGCGGCTGTGGATGGCGCTGTGGCTGCTGGCAGTGCTGGTGGTGATCGTGGTCTGCCTGATCCCGCCGCCGCCGATCGACCTGCCGGAGAACGGCGACAAGGTCGAGCACTTCCTGGCCTACTTCATCCTGTCCGGCAGCGCGGTGCAGTTGTTCCGCCGTGGCAGCCCGCTGCTGTGGGCGGGGGTGGGCCTGGTGGTGATGGGCGTGGGCATCGAGTTCGCACAGGGCGCGCTGACCGCCACCCGAAGTGCCGACCCGATGGATGCGCTGGCCAATACGGTGGGCGTGCTGTCGGGCCTGGCGACCGCGCTGACCCCGCTGCGCGACCTGCTGCTGCGCTGGCGGGGCTGAGCGCCTTGTAGAGCCGAGCCCATGCTCGGCTTTCCCGTGGAAAAGCAGCCGAGCACAGGCTCGGCTCTACAGAAGATCGACGCCACGCGTGGATGCTGCACCGGTAGAGCCGAGCCCATGCTCGGCTCCACCGTGTCCTGCATCATTTCTGCAGCGTCACCTCATCCAGCACCCACATCGCCGGGCGCGTATCGCCGGTGAAGTTGATGCACAGATCATCCGTGCCCGACACACCCTTCGGTAGTGCCGCACGCAGGGTGACGAAGCCATCGGCATCGGTGCTGGCCGGCAGCGGCACCTGGGCCACGACTTTGCCGGTGCAGTCGCCGCGACGGATCAGCATCTCGCCGTTGCGGCTCTTGGCCTTCTCGAACTTCCGCGCGGGCTCATCGTGGGCCAGCTGGAAGTAGTACGGAATGCGCCCGGCCCGTACCTCCACGCTGCCGATGCCATCAAGCTGCGCCGCCGGCCAGCGCCAGCACGGCTGGAA
This sequence comes from Stenotrophomonas sp. NPDC077659, assembly GCF_050268705.1. Lineage (NCBI taxonomy): Bacteria > Pseudomonadati > Pseudomonadota > Gammaproteobacteria > Lysobacterales > Lysobacteraceae > Stenotrophomonas > Stenotrophomonas sp. NPDC077659. Next base: position 2,926 of record NZ_JBNNHG010000038.1, read on the forward strand.
GATATCCACCGTGAACACCGTGCGCGCGCCTTCGCGCGGGCCATCGTCTTCCAGGCGCAGCACCAGGCCCTTTTCGCCCACGCAGCTGCGCAGTTCCTGGCTGTGGCGGCTGAGCAGCGACTGCGCGGTGAACGACGCCACCGTCGGTGCTGCTGCCAGTGGCTGGCCCTGGAAGAACGCGGCGGCCTGCACGGTGGCCGGCAGCGGCTGGGTCAGCGGCTGGCGGTAAAGCGGCGAGGTGGCCGATACCGGCGTGCCATCGGTGCTGTAGCGCACTTCATAGCCCAGCGGGTTGGCCAGCGACACGGTCACCGTGTTCGCGGTGCGGTCATCGGTATGGCCCACGCCCACTTCGAACGGGGTCTGCGCATAGGCCAGGCCCCAGGCGCGGTAGCGCTGCAGCTGTGCGGGCAGGCGGGCGAGGAAATCGCGGAAATCACGATGCTCCGGCTCGCTCCAACCGGTTTCGGCCACCGCCGCCAGGCGCGGGAAAAGGTTGTGCTGCAGGCGTGCGTAGCTGCGCGTGTGCTCGGTGAACATGTTCGCCTGCAGGCCGAGGATGTGCCCGCGCTTGTCGGCGGCCAGCTCGGCCGGCACCGGCTCGAAGGCGTACAGCTTGGCCAGGTTGACCTGGGTCGGGCGGCCCGGTGGCTCATTGGGCGAACCGGTCTGCAGGTAATCCAGGTACAGGTGGGTGACCGGGGACATCACCACGTCGTGGCCGCTGCTGGCCGCGGCCAGGCCGCCTTCGGTGCCGCGCCAGGACATCACCGTGGCCTGCGGTGGCAGGCCGCCTTCGAGAATCTCGTCCCAGCCGATCAGGCGGCGGTCGTGCGCTTCCAGGAAGGTTTCCAGCCGTTTGATGATGTGGCTCTGCATGGCCATCTCATCCTTGATGCCCAGCTGGCGCATGCGCTGCTGTACCTGCTTCGAGGCAATCCACTGGTCCTTGACCGCTTCATCGCCGCCGACGTGCACGTACTTGGCCGGGAACAGCTGGATCACTTCTTCCAGCACGTTCTCCAGGAACTGCACGGTGCTGTCTTCGGTATTGAACAGGTTCGGGAACACACCCCATTCGCTGATCGGCTTCAGCGGGGTGCTGATCGAACCCAGTTCCGGGTAGGCGGCGATGGCGGCGGTGGCGTGGCCGGGCACGTCGATCTCCGGAATCACCTGGATATGCAGCTTGGCCGCATAGGCGATCACTTCGCGGATCTGCTCCTGCGTGTAGAAACCGCAGTACGGGTATTCCTGCCCGGTTACCGGATCGATGCCGCCATCGCCGGCCGGCAGGCGGCAGCTGCCCACTTCGGTCAGCTTCGGGTAGCGCTTGATCTCCATGCGCCAGCCCTGGTCATCGGTCAGATGCCAGTGGAAGGTGTTGAGCTTGTGCGCGGCCATCGCATCGAGCACGCGCTTGATTTCGTCCAGGCTCTGGAAGTGGCGCGCCGAGTCGAGCATGAAGCCGCGCCAGACAAAGCGCGGCGCATCCTGGATCTGTACGGCCGGCAGCGCGCCCTGGCTGCCGCCGGTGGCCAGCTGGGCCAGCGTGGTGGCGCCATAGAACAGGCCGGTTTCGTTGCCGGCCTGCACCAGCACGCCCTGCGCGGTGCTTTCCAGCGTGTAGCCCTCGCCGCTGTCGCGGAAGGTGGGGATGATCTGGAAGCGGATGCCACCGGCCTTGGCTGCGGCCTTGCCGGTGGCGAGCACCAGGTGCGGGCCGCCGCTGCGGGCGAGCAGATCGGCGAACTGGCCCGCCACGCGCTGCTCGGCGTCGCTGTCGGCGCGCAGCGCCGTGCCTGCGGCCACGGTGATGCCAGCACCCTTGCCAGGCTGCACGTTGGCCGGTGCGGGGATCAGCATCAGGCTGTCGGCGCGCAGCTGCGGGCCGGGGCCGGTATCCAGTGCCGGGGCATCAGCAGCCAGCGCCGGCAAGGCGGGCAGGGCGGCCAGCAGGGCGCCCAGCAGCAGAAGGCAGGGCATCCTGGCGCGGGTGGGCTTCGTCATCGGAAGGACTCCTTGGATCGGGTGCGATGTTCGCTATACATGAAAAACGCCGGGCCCGGAATGACCCAGGCCCGGCGTGCGTGCACGACTCGGCGGTGGAGCTGCCGGTGGATCAGTATTTGAAGCGGAAGTTCAGGTAGTACTGGCGACCGTTGCTGTAGAACGAGGTCGGGATGGCCGCGGTCTGGTAGTACTTGTAGGTCGGGTTGTTGAGGTTCAGCGCATCCAGGCTGACGCTCAGCCAGTCGGTCGCCTTGTAGCTCAGCGAGGCCGACAGCGTGCCGAAATCATCCTGGTAGTACGGGTTGGTGCCCGACAGGCTGATCAGGAACGAAGAGCGGTAGGTGTAGCTGACGCGGGCGCCGAAGCGCTCGTTCTCGAAGTACGCACCGACGTTGTAGGTGTTCTTCGAGGTGCCCAGCAGGTTGTGCGAACCGTCCGACCAGGTGTGCGCGGTCGTGCCGTTGGCGTAGGTGTAGTTGGCGTTGAAGCCGAAGTACTCGCCGATCGGCTGTTCGTAGGCCACTTCCACGCCGGTCACCTTGCCGTCGGCGTTGATCGGGGTGGAGATCTGGTAGGTCTCGAGCTGGTTGGTCAGTTCGCTGTACAGCTGGCGCGAGACCACGTCGAAGGCGATGTAGTCCTTCATGTCCATGTGGTACGCACCCACCGACAGCAGGCCGCGCGGCATGAAGTACCACTCCAGGTTCGCGTCCAGGTTGGTCGACAGGGTCGGCTTCAGGTTCGGGTTGCCGCCGCCGCCGGTCTTGTTCAGATCCGAGCCCCAGGATGAGGTGCCCAGCGCCGAGTAGTCCGGCAGGGTCTGGGTCTGCGATGCGGCCACGCGCAGCACCAGCTTGTCGTCCAGATCGAACTTGATGTTCGCGCTCGGCAGCACGCGGTTGCGCTTGTTCTGGAAGGCGGTGCGTTCCCACATGCCGAACAGGCTGCTGACGTCGGCATCGGCGGCGTTGCTCACCGCGTTGTAGGTGTCGATGTCCTGCTTGATGTTGACGTAGCGCAGGCCGACGTTGCCGCTCCACCAGTCGCCGCTGAAGTTGGCCTGCACGTAGCCGGCGAAGTTCTTCTCCTTCACCTTCCACTCGGCGCCATAGTTGTGGCGACCGGTCGGGCCATCGTTGCCGGCCAGCCAGGTGGAGTTGTTGATGATCGCGCTCTTCAGCGCATCCGGCGTGTAGTACCAGATGTTGCGCGGGAAGGTGCCGCCGATGTCACCGGCGAAGCCGCTGGGGTAGTTGCCGGTGGCGCTGCCGCGCAGGGCCGACCAGATGTCGCCCGGGGTGGCGCCTTCCGGCGACAGGGCTTCGCGTTCGTGGTCGGCGAAGCGCACGCCGAAGTCGATCGAGTTCAGTGCGCCGGTGCCGAAGTACTGGCTGAAGTCCAGGGTGGCCCAGTTTTCCTCGTCCTCGGCGCGCACCAGCTGGTTGCCCCAGGTACCGAAGCTGGTCACGCCCGTCGGGCTGATGTCACCGCCGATGTTCCAGTCCACCGGCGAACCGGCGCCGTGGGTGGCCCAGCTGGCGCCGCCGCCCTGGCCCACGGTGACTTCGGCGATGAACTGGCGCGGGGTCTCGCCGGTGCCCTTGGTGGTACCGGCCTGGAACTTCATGCCCAGGTTGTCGGTGATCTGCCAGTCTGCGTCGAAGGTGACGTAGTTGGTCTTGGCCGTGGCTTCACGGTAGATCATGTCGTAGACACCGTAGTTGGTGCCCGGCACGCCGGCGTAGGTGGCGTTGCTGAGCACGCCGTCGGTGACGGTGTAGCCCGGGTTCGGTGCCTGCGACTTGGCGAAGTTGCCGCCCCACAGCATGAAGTTGCGGTTGTAGTTGTTGGCTTCCAGCTTGGAGGAGAAGCCACTCAGTGACAGGTCCAGGGTATCGGTCGGCTTGAACTGGATGGTGACCAGGCCGCCCTTGCGCTCGCGGGTCTGTTCGAACAGGGTCGAGCCCAGCAGGCCCGGCACGTTCACGCCGATCAGGTCCGGGTTGCTGATGCCCACCGGATCGGTGGCGGCGATCTTGCTGAAGCCGCCCGGGATTTCCTGTGCCTCGCGGCGCAGTTCGCGCTTCTGGTAGAAGGCCTGCAGCATCACGCCGAAGTTGTTGGCGTCGTTCTTGAAGTTGAACAGGGCCGAGTACTGCGGATCGGTCGACTTGGCCTGGTCCGAACGCACCGCGCCCACCGAGGCTTCAGCGCTGAAAGGCTTGGCGAATTCCAGCGGCTTGCGGGTGATGATGTTGACCGTACCGGTGGTGCCGCCGTCCTGCAGCTTGGCCTGCGAGGACTTGTTCACTTCCACCGAGCTGACCAGTTCGGACGGCAGCAGCGAGTAGCTGACGCTGCGGCCGACGTTGTTGCCCTGGCTGAGCACGAACCAGTCGGCCGAACCGACGGTGTGGCCATTGATGAGGGTCTGGGTCAGGCTCGGGCTGGTGCCGCGCAGGCTGACACGGTCGGCTTCGTCGAAGCCGCCTTCGTCGGCGCTGGCCGAGCTGATGTTGACGCCGGGCAGGCGCTGCAGGGTGTCGGCAACGTTGTGCGCTGGCAGCTTGCCCACGTCCTCGGCGGTGACCACTTCAACGCGGGCGTTGGCTTCGCGCTTGGTGTCCAGCGATTTTTCCATCGAACCGCGGATGCCGGTGACGGTCACGGTATCCAGGTCGGTGGCGGTGGGAGCGGCCTGCTGCGCGTGCGCGCTGAAGGCGATGCAGCTGACGATGGCAGCCGAAAGCAGGGTCTTGCGGGTGTTCATGATGTCTCTCCTCATCACTCGATTGGATGCCGATGGCAATGTTCGATTGCGGTTGCGAAGACGTGCGCGGGGCGACGGCGATGTCCCGTGCGTTGGCGTGCCACGTACTGCGTGCTGCGATTGCGTTGAAAGCGGTCGTGCAGGTTCAGGCGTTGGCGTGGAGCAGGAACCAGCTGGCGGCGCCGATGACGCCCAGCTGCCCGTGCTCGACCACCTTCACCGGGATGCGTGCCAGCGCTTCGCCCATCGGTCCCTTCTGCAGGTAACGTTCGACGAAGGTGCTGGCATGCAGGTATTCGCGGATCTGCGGCAGGATGCCGCCGGCCAGGTAGACACCGCCCTGGGCGCCATAGAACAGCGCCATGTCGCCGATGGTGCTGCCGAGCAGGCCGCAGAACACATCCAACGCCTGGCGGGCGAGGGCATCGCTGCCCGCCATCGCCGCGGCGGTCACCGCATCGGGGCTGGCCAGCACCGGCGTCTGCCCCTGCAGTGCACAGATGGCGTGGTACAGGTTCATCAGGCCGGGGCCGGACAGCGCATGTTCGATCGACACGTGCGCGCGGTCGCGCTGCATGTGGCGGACGATGGCCATTTCCAGTTCGGTGCTGGCGGCCAGCGTCGGCTGGCCGGCTTCGGTGGCCAGCACCACCGGGCCATTCGGCGTCGGGATCCACAGCGCCGCACCCAGGCCGGTGCCGGGGCCGACCACCAGGGTCGGGCCGCGCGGAGCGGTGTCCGGGCCGCACAGGTGCAGCACGCCGCTGGCATCGACCTGCGCAGCCGCGTAAGCAACCGCTTCGAAGTCATTGACGATGTGCACGTGCTGCAGGCCGACGTCGGCTTCCACCTGGCGGGCCGACAGCGGCCACGGCAGGTTGGCGGTGATCACCGTGCCATCCTCGCGGGCGAAGCCGGCGGTGGCGACCACGCACTGGCTGGGCCGCGCGCTGTCACCGAGGAAGTCGGAGAGGATCGCGCTCAGGCCGGCGTAGTCCGCGTTGCGGTACTTGCGGTACTCCAGCAGCTGCACCGGGTGGGCCTCGTCGCCACTGGCCTGTGCCCGTGCCACGCGCACATGGGTGCCACCGACGTCGGCAGCCAGGAACGAGGGCGCGACGCGGGACAGGACATGGGCCGGGGCGGGATGGCTGGCGGTCACGCGGGCTCCTGCTGAAGGTGAGAGCCGGACCCACGAAAGGCCCGGCGATTGGGCGGAGTCTGTAGCTGCGCTGACAACGATGTCAACGAGTTCGTGACATTTTCGTTGCTGCGCCGCAACGAATGAGAAATACCGTAAACGTTTACATGATGTGAAGGTGGCGGTCGCTCTCAACCCGTTGTGCCATGGGCCACGAGGGTCAGAGCGCATTCAGGGCGATGCGCGGGCGACCCCTTGCGCAGTGCAGCACGGCAGCATCGGGTCTTCGCAATCAAGTTGACAAACCGCTGCGCTCCGTCGAAAGAATGTGACAACGTTGTTCCCAGCCACTCTCCGACACCGCCTTCTGCGGTCGTCGCCGCAGGAGCCCACCTGATGTCCGCCGTCACTGCTGCAAGCGCGCGTCCGAACGTTGCCGCCTCCATCGCCATCGTCGGCGTGCTGTTCTTCCTGATCGGCTTCTTCACCTGGCTCAACGGCCCGTTGATCACCTTCGTCAAACTCGCTTTCGAGCTGAGCGAGGTCGGCGCCTTCCTGGTGCTGATGGTGTTCTACCTGTCCTACTTCTTCCTGGCCCTGCCGTCTTCGTGGATCCTGCGCCGCACCGGCATGAAGAAGGGCCTGAGCCTGAGCCTGCTGGTGATGGCGGCCGGGGCGGCACTGTTCGGCGAGTTCGCCACCCAGCGCTGGTACCCCGGTGCGCTGGGCGGCCTGTTCGTGATCGGCAGCGGCCTGGCCCTGCTGCAGACCGCCATCAACCCCTACATTTCCATCCTCGGCCCGATCGAAACGGCCGCGCGTCGCATCGCGCTGATGGGCATCTGCAACAAGATCGCCGGCATGCTGGCGCCGGTGCTGATCGGCACGCTGGTGCTGCACGGCATCGGCGATCTGTCGGCCAGCGTGGCCGCAGCAGACGAAGCCACCAAGGCGCAGCTGCTCAACGAATTTGCCGCCAAGATCCACGCCCCGTACCTGGCCATGGCCGGCGTACTGGTGGTGCTGGCGGTGGCGGTGCTGTTCTCGCCGCTGCCGGAAATCAAGCCGTCCGAAGCCAATGCCACACCCGTCGCGCCAGGCGCGGCCGAGCGCCGCAGCATCTTCCAGTTCCCGCACCTGTGGCTGGGCGTGCTGTGCCTGTTCGTGTACGTCGGCGTGGAAGTGATGGCCGGTGATGCCATCGGTACGTATGGCCATGGCTTCGATCTGCCGCTGGACCAGACCAAGATGTTCACCTCGCTGACCCTGTTCGCCATGCTCATCGGCTACGTGGTCGGCCTGGCGTTGATTCCGAAGATGGTTTCGCAGTCGCGTTACCTGACCGTTTCGGCGGTGCTGGGCGTGCTGTTCTGCCTGGGCGCGTGGGCCACCCACGGCTATGTCTCGGTGGCCTTCGTGGCGCTGCTGGGCTTCGCCAACGCCATGATGTGGCCGGCCATCTTCCCGCTGGCCATCCGCGGCCTGGGCCGTTTCACCGAAACCGGCTCGGCCCTGCTGGTGATGGGCATTGCCGGCGGCGCGATCATTCCGCAGCTGTTTGCCGTGCTCAAGCAGCACATCGATTTCCAGCTGGTGTTCGTGCTGCTGATGGTGCCGTGCTACCTCTACATCCTGTTCTACTCGGTGGTCGGCCATCGCGCCGGCCTGCCGCAGGACCAGGGCTGATCGGCGATGATGGACGGCAGCCAACCCCAGGGAAAACCGATGCGCAGAGCGACCATCAAGGACGTTGCCGAAAAGGCCAAGGTCTCGCTGAAGACGGTGTCGCGGGTCATCAACAACGAACCGTCGGTGATGCAGGCCACCCGTGCGCGGGTGCTGCGTGCCATCGCCGAACTCGACTACGAACCTGATCCGTCGGCGCGCAATCTGCGCAGTGGTACTACGTTCGTGATCGGGCTGGTGTATGACAACCCCAACCCGTACCACATCATCGGCGTGCAGAACGGTGTGCTGGCCGCGTGCCGCGAAACCGGCTTCGGCCTGCAGATCCACCCGTGTGATTCCAGCTCGCCGATGCTGGCCGATGAACTGGCCGACTGGGTGCAGCGTTCGCGGCTGGCCGGGCTGGTGCTGACCGCGCCGATGTCCGAGCGCCGCGACCTGATCCAGACGCTGACCGCACGCGGCATCAAGCTGGTGCGGATCATTGCCGCCACTGAGGATCCGGCCGACGGTGCCTGCGTGTTCGTCGATGACCGCGAGGCGGCCTACGAGGTTACCGAGCACCTGATCCAGCTTGGCCACCAGCGCATCGGCTTCCTCTGGGGCGGCTCCTCGCACCGTTCCTCCGGCGAACGCTACGCCGGCTACGAGGCGGCGCTGAAGGACTACGGCATGACCGTGGACAAGCATCTGGTGGTGCAGGGCGATTACACCTTCGACGATGGCTTCCGCGGTGCGCGCCGCCTGCTGGCGTTGCGTGAACCGCCCACTGCCATCTTCGGTTCCAACGATGAAATCGCAGCCGGCGTGCTGGCGGCGGCCAAGTCGGCCGGCATGAACGTGCCCTACGACCTGTCCATCGCCGGCTTCGAGGACAGCCCGTTCTCGCGCCAGTCGTGGCCCCCGCTGACCACCGCCAAGCAGGCCACCGAAGACATCGCCCGCCACGCCGCGCGGCTGCTGATCGCGCAGCTGCGCAGCGATGCCTATGACGATGCGCCGGCCGCGCTGCAGAACCAGGGCTTCGTGCCGCAGCTGGTGGTGCGTGGTTCCACCGCACCGATGCGCCCGGCCGGCGCTCGCCCCCTTCCTTCCGATCCCGCCTGAGCCCCGACATGTCGCTGTCCGACCCCACTGCCACCCTGATGTTCGCCGAGGCTGCCGAAGCGGCCGACGTGGTTGCCCGCCAGTTCGCCCGCAATCACACCGTCATGGAAACGCTGGCCGCCAGCCTGCGCGCGGCACCGCCACCGTTCGTGGTGACCTGCGCGCGTGGCAGTTCCGACCATGCCGCCACCTACGGCAAGTACCTGCTGGAAACCCAGCTGGGCCTGGTGGTGGCCTCGGCATCGCCGTCGGTGGGTTCGGTCTACGCCGCACCGCTGCAGCTGCGCGGTGCACTGTTCATCGTCATCTCGCAGTCGGGCAAGAGCCCGGATCTGCTGCGCAATGCCGAGGCGGCCAAGGCTTCCGGTGCGCGCGTGGTGGCGCTGGTGAACGTGGAAGATTCGCCGCTTGCGCAGCTGGCCGATACGGTCATCCCGCTGCACGCCGGTGCCGAGAAGAGCGTGGCGGCCACCAAGAGCTACCTGGCCTCGCTGGCCGCGCTGCTGCAGCTGGCCGCTTACTGGAAGCAGGACAGCAGCCTGCGCAACGCGCTCGACCTGCTGCCCGACGCGCTGCGCGAGGCATGGCAGTGCGACTGGAGTGCGGTCAGTGACGGCCTGGTCGACGCTACCAACCTGTTCGTGCTCGCCCGTGGCCTCGGTCTGGGCGCGGCGCAGGAAGCGGCATTGAAGTTCAAGGAAACCTGCAGCCTGCACGCCGAGGCCTACAGCTCGGCCGAGGTCAAGCACGGCCCGATGGCGCTGGTCGGCCGTGGCTTCCCGGTGCTGGCCTTCGCCCAGCCCGATGAAACCGGCGCCGGTACGCGCGCGGTGGTGGAGGAATTCAGTGCGCGTGGCGCGCAGGTCTGGCTGGCCGGTGCTGGTGGCAACCTGCCCGTGGCGGTCGCGCCGCACCCGCTGTGCGCGCCGCTGCTGACCGTGCAGAGCTTCTACCGTGCCATCAACACGCTGGCGATCCGCCGCGGCTTCAACCCTGACCTGCCGCCGCACCTGAACAAGGTCACGGAGACGGTCTGATGGCCACGGTCCTGCGCAACGCGCGCATTCTTGCCGGCGATGACTTCCGCGATGATCTGGCGCTGGTGATCGAGGACGGCCGCATCATCGCGCTGCTGCCCGATGCCGCGCCGCAGCTGGGCCAGGCCGACGAACAGGTGGACCTGGGCGGCGGCTGGCTGCTGCCGGGCTTCATCGATGTGCAGGTCAACGGTGGTGGCGGCGTGCTGTTCAACAACACGCCCGACGTGGCCGCTCTGCGCACCATCGCGCAGGCCCACCGGCGCTTCGGCACCACCGCGATGCTGCCCACCCTGATCAGCGACGACGTGGACGTGATGCGCCAGGCCATCGCCGCCCTGCGCGAGGCCATCGCGCAGGGCGTGCCCGGCGTCATCGGCATCCATCTGGAAGGCCCGTACATCGCCCCGGCGCGCAAGGGCACCCACGATGCGAGCAAGTTCCGCGTGCCCGATGCCGAGGAGATCGCGCTGGCCGCGTCGCTGGACAACGGCGTGACCCTGCTGACCCTGGCACCGGAACGGGTGCCGCTTGAGACCATCCGCGCGCTGGTCGAGCGCGGGGTGATCGTGGCCGCCGGGCATACTGCCGGCACCTATGAAGAGATCCGCGACGGGCTGGATGCCGGCGTGCGTGGCTTCACCCACCTGTACAACGCGATGTCGCCGTTGCAGGGCCGCGAGCCCGGCGCCGTCGGTGCCGCGCTGGAGGACCGCGACAGCTGGATCGGCATCATCGTCGATGGCGTGCATGTGCACCCGGCCAGCCTGCGCGTGGCGCTGGCGGCCAAGCCGCGCGGCCGTTTGCTGCTGGTGACCGACGCGATGCCGCCGGTGGGTGCGGATGACCCCAGCTACGTGCTGTACGGTGAAACCATCACCGCCGTCGACGGCGTGGTGCGCAATGCCGCCGGTGCACTGGCGGGCTCGGCGCTGGACATGGCCACGGCGGTGCGCAACACCGTGCGGCTGCTCGGCCAGCCGCTGGCCGAGGCGGCGCGCATGGCATCCACCTATCCGGCGCAGTTCCTCAACGTGGATGATCGCCTGGGCCACATCGCCGAGGGTTACCAGGCTGATCTGGTGCTGCTGGACGATGCCCTGCAGGTGCGCGGCACCTGGATTGCCGGACAGTACGAGGCTGCCTGATGAACACGTTGCCGCCACGCCGGCTGGGCGCGATCGATGCCCTGCGCGGGCTCACCGTGGCGGCCATGCTGCTGGTCAACAACCCCGGTGACTGGAGCGCGGTGTTCGCACCGTTGCGCCATTCCGAGTGGCATGGCTGCACGCCCACCGATCTGGTGTTTCCGTTCTTCCTGTTCCTGGTAGGCGTGTCGATGGCCTTCAGCGTGGTGCCGCGCGCGCAGGAGCGTGCGGCACGTCCAGCGCTGGTACGTGGCGTGCTCGAACGCGCGCTGCGCATCGCCATCGCCGGCGTGCTGCTGCATCTTCTGGTGTGGTGGGCGCTGCATACGCATCACTTCCGCATCTGGGGCGTCCTGCAGCGTATCGCGCTGTGTGCGGCCGTGGTCGGCGTGGTGGCGGTGTACGCGCGGCCGCGCACGCAGGCCGCGCTGCTGGTTGTACTGCTGGTGGGCTATGCGGTGCTGCTGCTGGGCATCGGTGATCTGGCGCCTTGGACCAACCCGGCCAGCCGCTTGGATACCGCCCTGTTCGCGCCCTACGTCTACCAGTGGCACGCCGATACCGGGCTGGGCCACGACCCGGAAGGCCTGCTGAGCAGCTTCGGCGCGCTGGCCAGCACCGTGCTGGGCCTGCTGGCCGGTGGCCTGCTGCGCAACGGCCGCGCCACCGCGCTGGCGGGGCTGGGGGCGGCGGCTGCCGTGCTGGGCCTGCTGCTGGCCACCGTGCTGCCGCTGAACAAGCAGCTGTGGACGCCGAGCTACGTGCTGTGGACCGGCGGCCTGGCTGCCGTGGCGCTGTGGCTGGGCTACCTGCTGATCGACCGCAGGGGCTGGCCCGCGCTGGGCCGCCGTTTCGGTGTGAATGCCATCACCGCCTACCTGGGTGCGTCGGTGATGTCGGTGGTCCTGCTGGCCAGCGGTGCCTGGGGTTGGGTGTGGCAGCAGCTGGCGGCGGCCATGCCGGGCGCGCTGGAACTGGCGTCGATGCTGCAGGCGCTGGCCTTCGTGGCGCTGTGGTGGGGCGTGGCGTGGTGGCTGGACCGGCGTCGCGTTTACCTGAAGATCTGAGGCGGGCGCGGCCGGCGGCGCGCATCCACGCATGGCGTGGATCTACCGCCATACGCTTCGGTGGGTCCACGCCACGCGTGGATGCACGCGCCCGATGCCCCACCGGTAGATCCACGCCATGCGTGGATGCACGCGCCCGGTGCCCCTCCGGTAGATCACGCCATGCGTGGATGCACGCGCCCGATGCCCCACCGGTAGATCCACGCCATGCATGGATGACGCGCCCGATGCCCCACCGGTAGATCCACGCCATGCGTGGATGCTTCATGCGGCAATCGTTGAATAGCTGAATCCCTTCATGCAGATGCAGCTCGCGTGAGGTCACCGCGATTTCACACGCGAACTGTGATGGATCCGGCATAACTTCCCCTGTGCAACGCGTTCATGGCGCCCCAGCGGCGCCAGCAGTGTCCATATCCGCAATTCCTGACTTCCCAGACCCAGGGGTGCCGTATGTCCGTTGCCGAATCGCGCGTGCCGCGTGCGCGCCCTCTGACCCGTTGCCTGCTGCAGGCGCTGGCGGTTCCCACCGTGCTGGCGGCCGCACCCATCGCTTGGGCGGGCTGTGACACTGTCGCCCCGGTGGCGGCGCAGACCGTCACCTGCAGCAGCGCTGCGCCGAACCCGCAGACCGTTCCTGTCAGCGCCAGCGGCGTGGCCGGGATCACGGTGAATGTTGGCAGCGGCGCACAGCTGCAGCAGAGCGCCGGTGGCAGTGCCATCGCGCTGGTCGGCGCAGGCGGCCATGTGCTGTCCAACCAAGGCGCGATCGGCTCAGCAGGGGGAGTAGCCGTGCAGCTCGGTGCTGGCAGTCGCGTGGAAAACTACGGCAGCATCAGCACGGGCAACAACGCCGCCCTGCAGTTCGTCGGCGCCGGTGACAGCGTGCTGGTCAACCGCGGCACGATCACTGGACGCACTGCGGTGCAGTTCGGGGCCGGCAATGATCGCATGGAGATGCTGGCAGGCAGCATCACCGGTGCGGTCCTGCAGGGCGATGGCAACGACGTGCTGCAGCTCAGTGGTGGCACCCTGGACAGCGTCGACCAGGGCAACGGCGAAGACCAGATGACGGTCAGCGACGGCACCATTACCGGCCTGGTGGCCCAGGGCAGCGGCCGCGATGATTTCGTCATGACCGGCGGCACCCTCGGCGCCCTGCAGCAGGGCGACAACATCGATACCTTCCGCATGAGCGGCGGTCGCATCATCGGCGCGTTCGAGGATGGTGACCAGGCGTGGATGACCGGCGGGCGCATCGGCCGGGTCAACATGAAATTGGACAAGAACCTGTGGGACCAGTCCGGCGGCACCGTCGATGGCAACGTGGTGACCGGCTTCGACACCGATACCATCATCATTGCCGGCACCGCCTACATCGGCGGCAACATCAGTGCCAGCGGCGGCAACGACAGCGTGACCATTACCGATGGCACCGTGCGCGGGCAGGTGCTGTTGAGCACCGGCAACGACACCTTCAACTGGAATGGCGGCGGCATCATCTACGGCGCCATCGATGGCGGACCCGACGATGACGTGGCCACGCTGAGCACTCTCAACCAGGCCAATCTGGGTGCGGTGCCGCTGTTCGACGGCGGCAGCGGCACTGACCGGCTCGCCTTCAACAACGTAAAGACCGCCGGCGTGGCGCGTTTCCAGAACTGGGAGACGGTCACCCTGTCCAGCAGTACCGAGGTGACCTTCGATGGCGACCTTGTGCTGGGTGACAGCGGCACCGGCACCGGTACGCTCACCCTGGATGACACCAGTACGCTCTACGCCGGCAACGGCGCGCATGCGCTGCGGCCGTTCGCTGCCGGGGCGCTGGTGGATGTATTCAACGCCGGCCGCATCGACCTGACCGGCACCGGCACGACCGATGTGTTCACCATCCGCGGCAACTACCAGGGCAACGGTGGTGGCCTGTACCTGCGCGCGGTGCTGGGCGGTGACGGTTCCAGCAGTGACCGCCTGGTGATCGACGGCGGCACGGCTACCGGCACCACCGGCATCGGCATCCTCAACGCTGGCGGTGGCGGTGCGGCCACGCTGGCCGACGGCATCCTGGTGGTGCAGGCCTTGAACGGGGGCACGACTGCGCCGGGGGCGTTCTCGTTGTTCGCGCCGGTCTCGGCCGGTGCGTATGAGTACTTCCTGTTCAAGGGCGGGGTCAGTGCCGGCACCGGCGAGAACTGGTACCTGCGCTCGACCCTGGTGGCCGGCCCGACGCCAGCACCGAACGGCAGCGGCACCGCCTCGCCGCCACCGCCGACGCCCGATGTCGCGCCGCCCCCGCCGATCACGCCCGCACCGCCACCGCCGCCGGAAGACCCGGTGGACCCCGATCTGACCGCGGGCGAGACCGCGCCGCCGCCACCGCCACCGGAGCCCCCGCCGGTGGCACCGCCCAGCGACGCGGCCGTGCCCGATGTGCCGCTGGCCGACAGCAGTCTGCCGGGTGCAGGCTCGACCCCGCCCAGCCCCGGTGCGCGTCCGGCACAGGGCGAGGTGGTGCCGCTGTACCGGCTGGAAACCGCCGCCTATGCGGTGGTGCCACCACTGCTGCGCGAGACCTCGCTGGCCAGTCTGGGCACGTTCCATGAGCGCCAGGGCGAACAGCGTCTGCTGTACAGCAACGGTGCCTTCCGCACGGCCTGGGGGCGGCTGGTCGGGCAGAGCAGTGAGATCCACTGGAAGGGCGATGCGCAGCCGGGTTTCGATGGCGACGTGATGGGGGTGCAGGCGGGTCTCGACCTGTGGGCGGCGGCCGCTGACGGCTACCGCAACCAGGTGGGTGTGTTTGCAGGCCGCACCCGCGCCGAAGGCAGGACGACCGGCCTGGCGCTGGGCTGGGAAAACGTACAGGTCGGCCAGAGTCGCTTGGACGACAAGCACGTGGGCCTGTACTGGACGCTGACCGGCAGTGGTGGCGGCTACCTCGACGCGGTGGCGATGCAGAGCCGCTACGACGGTCGGGCGCGCTCTTCCCGTGGGCTGGGTATCGACGTGAAAGGCGATGGCACCACACTGTCGTTGGAAGCAGGCAAGCCGCTGCTGCGGTTCGGGCAATCGTCCTGGTGGCTGGAACCGCAGGTGCAGGTGATCTGGCAGCGCAGTTCACTGGACGACCAGCACGATGACGTCTCGGCCATCCGTTTTGACACCGACAACGCCTGGACCGGCCGCGTCGGCCTGCGTCTGGCCGGTGACTATCAGTTGGCCGACAACGGCTGGCAGCCGTACTTCAAAGTCAACTACTGGCACGGCCGCTCTGGCGAAGACCGCATCCAGTTCGACAGCGACACGATCATCAACGCGCAGCGTTCGCGTGCGCTGGAAGCTGGTTTTGGCGTGGTCGCCCGCTTCAACCGCACCATCAGCGCGTATGCCGTGGCCGATTACACCCGCGAGCTGGGCGGCGACAGGAACGAGAAGCGCCGCATCATTGAAGGCAACATCGGCCTGCGCGCGGACTGGTAGCGCCGGGGCAGGCCCGGCGCTACCGGGACGTCTCTCCGCAGCGTCGAGCTTGCTCGACGCATAGGCGTATGCTGTTCACTCCATTTTCCGACGAAGGAACGTCGAATGCCTGTTGATATCCGCATCACATCGCTGGGCCTGGCCGCTGCCGTTGCCATGGCGCTGCTGGCGGCACCTGCCGCAGCCATCGAACTGCCCACGCGGCAGGCGCAGATCGAACTGGTGGACATGCTGGAGCGCGAAGCGCTCTACCGCGACCGTGTTGACTGGCCAGAGATGCGCGCGCGCTTGAGTGCTGCACAGGGCGACCCGGAAAAGATCCGCGACGTGCTGAAGGAGGCCGTCGGCCGCAGTTCCGGCGGGCACGGCGCCTGGATCAGCGCGGAGCGGATGCGTGCTGAAGTGAAGCGGCTTGACCGCGTCAACGCCGCCCCCGCAGCCGCGCCTGGTGCGTCAGCCACCGCTGTCGATGCACCGCGCCTGGACCCGCGCATCGGCCGGGTGGACATTGGTGGATTCTCCATTGTCCCCGGTCCGGGCGCGCGACGGCAGACGCAGGAACGTGCCGCGCGCTGGCAGGCGGACATCCGCGAGCAGGACAACGGCACCCGCTGCGGCTGGATCGTGGATCTGCGCGGCAACACCGGCGGCAGCATGTGGCCCATGTTGCTGGGCGTCGCGCCGCTGCTGAGGGTGACCGCAGGCGCTGACGAGACCGTGGGTTCTTTCGCTACTGCTGATGGCCCTTCGCCCTGGCAATCCACACCTTCCGCCGTGCGTCTTGGTGCGCGCGTGATCGATGATCTGGGTATGCCAGGTTACTCACTGAAGCGCACAGGCGCGCCGGTGGCGGTGTTGACCGGGCCGGTAACCGCCAGCTCCGGCGAGGCGACGGCACTGGCCTTCCGCGGCCGCGCACGTACCCGCAGTTTCGGCGAGCCGACACGCGGCCTGTCCACCGCCAATGTCATGCGCCCGCTGGTCGATGGCAGTTCGCTGTTGCTGACCACCAGCGTGATGCAGGACCGCAACGGCCGCGGCGATGGACGGAAGATCGCGCCGGACCAGCATACCCGCAGTGATGCGGCCACCCTCGCAGCCGCCCAGGCCTGGCTGCTGGCCCAGCCTGCGTGTGCCGGGGGCTGACCGATGATGATGCTGATCGGCCAGCAGGAGCGGGTGGTGGTGGTCGGCCCGACCGAGCCCCACCATTGCCTGCGCTGCCAGACCGAAACCGACTTCGCACCGCAGCTGCGTTACCGCATGGCGCGCATCGATCTGCTTCGTCTACCAGCGCCGCTACGAGCTGGCCTGCACCGGCTGCGCGCATGGCTGGGTGCTGGACACCGACACCATGGACCAGCAGCTGGGCGGAGTGCCGATCCCGTTCCGGCACCGCTTCGGCCTGCCGGTGATGCTGCTGGTCGTGGCCGGGCTGGCGGTGGCCGGGTGGATGTGGCGGCACGGGTACCTGGCCTGAGCCCGTAGCCTGCTAAAGTGGCCCCCTGTAATCACGTTCCGGAACCGACCATGGACCACGACACGCCGTTCGAACCCCTCAACGACCTGGAGGTCCGCCTGCTGCAGGCACAGGACGGTACGCTGACTGCCTCACAGTTCCTCGATGGCCTGCTGACCGCGCCCGTGTTCGTGCTGCTGGACAAGGCCATCGGCGAGGATGGCGCCTGGGACGAGAGCATTTCGCCGCTGGTGCTGACCAGCGAGGGCGGCGAGCCGATGTTCGCCGTGTTCACCGCGCCTGAGCGCGCCGGTCTCTGGCACGAGCAGCTGCCGCAGTTCGCCCATGCCATGCCGATTGCCGTGCACGCGCTGCTGGCGGGCATCGGCGAGGGTGTGGGCCTGGTGCTGAACCCGGGCCTGGACGTGGGCATGGAAATGATTCCCGACGCGGTGGCCCAGCTGAAGGATCGCGCTGCGGCGATCACCCGCGGCATGGCGCACTGATTCCAGGGATTTGGAGGTTGCCGGCCAGCGGCCGGCATCATTCGGAATCGGGGGGCGCCTGGATCAGGCGGCCTGCTGCTTCAGTGCGATCAGTTCGCGTGCGTGTCGGGCCAGACCATGCCCGAATGAGATGCGGTGTCCTGCTGTATCAGCGGTGGTGACCTGCTCTGCGAGGCGCTCCAGTTCGCTGATGGTGGCGGTTGCTTCAAAGTCATCATCGAACATGCCGTCCAGCGTTTCTCGCCGACGTGCGCGCAGGAAGTCGATGTCCAGCTTGAGCAGATCGATCATGTACTCAGCTGAAGCATCGCCGGGTTCGCTGGCCGATATTCCGCCTGTGAAGCGGTTGTAAATGAAGCGGGCTTCGCAGTCTGGATCGACAGGCGAAATGACGAGGATCGGATCGTACTCACTACCCTTGCCATGCCCGCAGTGCAAAGGTGCACGTGGCTCCGTGTTCCGGATGCAGGAGGCGTGCAGATTGGCGAAATCAAGCTCCAGTGGCTGGTAGTGCTCCTGAGGTGCGAAATGCTCAATATGGCTCTCGCTGGTAGTGATGGCTCTACCGCAATAGCAGCACGTTCCCGACTGCTCCGCGACAAGGGCAGCATGGAGTTCTGCTTTCTCGGGATTCTGCAGGACGTCATAGCTCGGCACCCACGCTGCATTGGCGAGGGCCTTCCACGCAATAAACGTTGCGGGTTCATGGCCTTTGATGACGTTCCTCATCGCCCGATAATCTCCCTGCGCTTCAGCGCCGAACGCGCCTTATCAAGCTCAGGCACGCCATCGGCGACACGCGCAAGCCCATCCAATGAGGCACGGGCCTGGTCCAGCAGTCCTAGCTGGATCAGGTTGAAAATTTCCTCCAGCTTATCTTCGACCACCGGGGTACGGGCCTCTGCACCCATGATGTCCTGCAATACCTGGGAGGAGGTCAGCCCATAGCTGACCTGTGGGTGACTCACCCCATCCTTGGAGAGAAGGATGATCTCGTCGGGATGGAGTTCGCCGATGATCTGTGGCGAGTGGCTGGCAGTGATGAACTGCACTGATGGGAAGGCAGCCTTCAGCCCCCGAACCAGTAGACGCTGCCAGTGGGGGTGCAGGTGCACGTCGAGTTCATCGATGAGGATGACGCCCGGAGTTTTCTGCAGCGCATCCATGCCCAGCTGCGGATTGAGCAGGCAGATGCGGCGCGCGATGTCAGCGATCAGGAAGATCATCGAGCGCTGACCATCACTCAGGTCATTGAAAAGATTGGGTTCGTCGCGGCTTTTCCACTCGACCAGCAGTGAGCTGCGTCTCATGTCGAACCGGATGCCACGGAAGTCCTCAAGCACTGCTGCGAGAGCGGAGTTGACCAGCGCGAGCTCGTCCTCTTGCTCGTCATCGAAACGCCCGCCAAGCTCCGAGGCGGTCTGCATGCGCTCCAGGCACTTGGCAACAAGCCAGAGCGAAAGCGAGGTCGCCTGCGAGGCATCCCACCAGGACTCGTAGCCATCAAGGCGGGAGTGTTTGATTACAGCAGCTTGCAGATGACTGGTCTGGGAAGGCGCCCATGTCCTCCCAGCGGTGTAGAAAGAAAATACAGGCAGAGGCTCGGCATTCGCACCGGAAAGCCACTGCTGGAAGGCACCCATGGCCCGGAAGTCGAGTAGCTGTGCGTGCTGTACGGCACTTTCCTTGCGGAACTGCCACTCGAATGGAAGCACGCCGGATGTGGCGTGTACTTGGAGATCGACCGGGTACATTTCTTCAAAGCGGTAGCGACCTGCATGTGTCTGCGTGTCCACCCGGGCACTGTCATTGTCCAACAATGTCGGGGAGCCGATCCCCACGAAGCCCATTGGGCCCGCCAGTGCAGCGCAGACAGCGCGTAGCAGGGATGTCTTGCCGCCTCCGTTGGTGGCCACGATGACATTGAACCGGTCGTTGAAATCGACCGTCAGATCCTTGTGGCAACGGAAGTTGACCAAGCGAATCGAATCAATGTGCATGGCGTGGGGCCTTTGGCCGTAAGGATGGGTGATCTCGTTGATTTCGCTCATGAGGGGCATTGTTCTCCCTCAGGGGGCTTAAATCATATAAGACAAATTTCAAATCGGTTTCTGACGCGCGGCCGCAATCGCCTTCACTCGCGCCCTCGCCAGGGCTTCGCCCACGGCGGGGCCCTTCAGCTGGCTCAGGTCCAGATCACGCGCCTGTACCGACAGCGCCGCCTGATGCAGGCGCTTGAGCGTCTCGCCCTGCGGGTAGTCGCTGTCTTCAAAGCCCAGCCGGCCACGCTTGTCGGCTTCGCAGCACAGGGCAATGCGGGCCACGCGCTCGGGGCGGCGCAGCGCATCGCAACGGCCCAGCAGGTCCAGCACGGTGGCATCACGCAGCTCGTCGATGCGGTGCACGTTCAAGTGCTCGCGGCAGACCGCTTCGGCCAGCTGCTGGTGCTCTGTGGGAATCTTCAGGCGCGCACACAGTTCTTTGAGCGGCTTCAGGCCACGCTGCTCATGCATGATGTGGCGCGGCCATTCCTCCGGCGGGGTCAGGCCCTTGCCGAGGTCGTGAGTGAGCGCGGCGAAGCCGACCAGGTCATCGCCCGGTGCCAGCCGGGCGGCCATGTCGCTGACCATCTCCTGGTGGATGCCGGTATCCACTTCAGGGTGGAATTCAGCACGCTGCGGCACGCCATACAACGCTTCCAGTTCCGGTAGGATCGGGCCGAGCGCGTGCGCGTCATGCAGGGTGCGCAGGAAGGCCGACGGCCGTTCGCAGACCAGCGCCTTGCGCAGTTCCTGCCACACACGCTCGGGCACCAGCGCGTCCAGTTCGCCGCTGGCGGCAACCTCGCGCATCAGCGCCATCGTTTCTTCTGCGACGGTAAAGCCCAGCGGCGCGAAGCGCGCCATGAAGCGCGCCGCGCGCAGCACGCGCAGCGGGTCTTCCACGAAGGCCGGGCCGACGTGGCGCAGCACGCGCTGCTGCAGATCACGCGCGCCGCCGTAAGGATCCACCAGCGTGCCGTCGGCTTCATCGCAGGCAATGGCGTTGATGGTGAAATCGCGGCGCTGCAGGTCTTCTTCCAAGGTAACCGCAGGGTCGGCATCGACCACGAAGCCGCGGTAGCCCCGGCCGGATTTGCGCTCGGTGCGCGCCAGCGCGTACTCCTCACCCGTCTTCGGATGCAGGAACACCGGGAAATCGCGGCCCACCGCGGTGTAGCCCTGCGCTTCCATCTGTGCGGGCGTGGCGCCGACCACCACCCAGTCACGGTCGCCGGCGGGGCGCTGCAGCAGGCGGTCGCGCACGGCGCCGCCGACAAGATAGATCTTCATGGTGCCGATGATCGCATGGGCCGCGTCGACCGCGCTGCGTGTTCGCCGGGCATGGCCCGGCGCTACCGGATCGGACGGCATGCCCCCGCGTCGATCAATCCCCGCCCTGGTCCGCGTCGGCCGCGCAGGTGAACGCCTTGCGCTTGTCCACCAGGCGGCCCATCAGGCGGTCGCTCAGCGGCAACGCGTTGCCATTGAGCCGCCAGTCGTAGATCACGCTGAAGGCCAGCACGCGGGCCACGTACTCGCGCGTTTCCTTGTAGCTGATGGTCTCGATCCACAGGTCCGGATCAAAGCCCGGGCGCTGGGCCTGCCAGCGCGCGGTCGGGGTCGGCCCGGCGTTGTAGGCGGCAATGGTCACGTTGGGCAGGCCGTCGTACTTGTTCATCAGCTGGCGCAGGTAGGCGGTGCCGATGGCGATGTTGGTGTCCGGGTCATACAGGCTGTCGGCGCCGCCGTAGGCGGTCAGGCCGATGTTCCTGGCAACGCTGGCGCCGGTGGCCGGCAGTACCTGCATCAGACCCATCGCGTTGGCAGGCGAGCGCGCGCGCGGAGTAAACGTACTCTCGGCGCGGATCTCGGCGGCCACCCAGGCCGGATCGATGGCGTTGCGCGAGGATTCGCGGCGGATGGTGCTGTCGTGGTGCAGTGGGAAGCGCAGGTCATACAGGCGCTGTTCCTGCGGCTGCTTGCCGAGCGCGAACACGGCGCGGTCGAACCAGCCGTTGTCCTGCGCCACGCGCACCGCCAGACGGCGCTGGGTGTCATCGAAGCGGGCCAGTGCGCTGTTCCACTCGGCCACGGCCCAGCCGGTGCGGTCGATCTGGTACAGCGCCATCGCGCGCTGGATGGCCGGATCGCGGGCGACGGCGGCCTGCGCCTGCGTGCTGTCGTTGGGCTTCCACGGGCACAGCGTGTAGTTCTGCTGCAGCTTGTCGGCGGCCAGGAAGCCGTGGAAGGTCGGGGCGCGCGCGGCCGTGCGGAACAGCGGCTGGGCCTGCTGCGTCTGCCCGGTCTTTTCCAGCATGCGTCCTTCGAAATACGCCCAGCGCGAATCGCTGCGTTGCTTGCTGCCCATCTTGCGGATGGCGCTCAGTGCGGCCGCCCAGTCGCCGCGCGACATCGCTTCGCGCACGCGCCATTCGTGCAGGCGCTCGTCGTAGGCCGATTCGGGCACGGCGCTGAGGCGGCGCGCGGAATCGGGCAGGTAGGAGGCCACGGTCCACAGGGCGATCTGGTAGCGCACCTGGGCCTGCTGGTCGGCGCTCAGGCCCAGGGCCTGCGCGTACTGCGGCAGCTGTTGTTCGGTGGCACCAGGGTCGGCCTTGGCCAGCTTTTCCAGGCCGTCGGTGGCGATGCGCCGGCTGCGCTCGTTGCGCGGCCAGTTCAGTGCGCTGGCATTGGGCGTGTCGACGAAGGCGGCATAGGTGTTGGCCAGGGCCAGATCGGCCGCGGGCAGGCCGCGCGCGGCGCTGCGCATCACCGCCGGCTGCTGTGCATCGGCGGCGGCATCCACGCGTTCCCAGCGCAGTGCATCGCTCATGCCACCCTGTGCCTGCAGCACCGCAAACACCGCATCGCAGGCATCAGGCAGCGACTTGCCGTTCCTGCGCCACATGTCCTGCGCTTCGCTGATCCACTGCGGGTCGATCTTGCCGGTGGCCTGGCGCGCGGTCAGCTGGGCGCAGCGCAGGCCGAGGTTGTCCGTCGGTGCCCAGTTGGCCAGCAGGGTGGTCCAGTCCTGCCGGCGGGCCACCGAGGGCAGCCAGACGCTGCGGAAACTGTTGGCCACGGCCTGGCCGTCATAGCGCTTGAGGAAGGCTTGGGCCTGGCCGGTATCGACCGTGTCGATGTTGCGGCGCAGCTGGGCGAACTCGACCCAGGCGTAGGCCGGGTGGCGGCTGAGCGCCGCGGCCTGGCCCGGAGCGAGCTGGCCGCGCTCGGCCGCGTCGATGGCGGCCTTGAGCGGGCCGCTCTGGGCGTCGAGTGACTGGGCGCTGGCGCAGCCGATCAGCAGTGATGCGGACAGCGGGAGCAGGGACAGGGCGGTCGAAGAGCGTCGGGTCATGACGCCAGCATAGCCGGGCCTGCCTGAATTCAGTTTCGCATTGCGTGCACGCTACCCCCACTGTTGCAAATGGACCGCTTCGAGGGTGACCCGGGGTACATGGCCAGGCCGGTGCAGGCCCGGAATTGAGGACAGCAGTCGCATCAAGCCCGCTTTGAACGATGTTTCGCGTAGTTGACGCTTTTGCCAATTGAAGCGGTTGCATAACGCGTGCCTGCTGCAGTCAAACAGGAGCATCCGCTCCGTCCCAGCAGAGGCGCGTCGCATGTCAGTCCAGTCCACGCCGTTCAGTCCTGTCTCGGTTGCAGTCATCCAGTTCGATCCACAGTGCGGGCCCGAAAATGTCGCGGCCAACATCGAACGGGCGCGCCTTCTTGCCGCGCAGGCGGTAGCGCGGGGCGCCCACCTGATCGTGCTGCCGGAGCTGTGCTGCACCGGCTATTCGTTTACCCGCCGGGCCGAAGCGTTCGAGATGGCTGAACCGGTGCCTGAGGGGCCGACCTCGCGGTACTGGGAAGCCTTCGCACGTGAGACAGGCATCCATCTGGCCGTGGGCATTGCCGAACGCGATGGCAGGCGGCTGTACAACACCGCCGTGCTGTTCGGGCCCGAAGGGTATGTCGGACGTTACCGCAAGACCCATCTGTGGTGCCGGGAAAAGCTCTATTTCTGCGCAGGCGACCTCGGCTACCCCGTGTTCGAGACCAGTATCGGCCGAATCGGCCTGATGATCTGCTGGGATGTCTGGTTCCCGGAGGTACCCCGCCTGCTCGCGCTGCAGGGCGCCGACATCATTCTCAGCCTCAACTGCTGGGTGTGGACGCCGCCGCCGTTGTTCGATGACAGCGGGCGCTGCATGGCCAGCTACCTGACCATGACCGCCGCACACGTCAACAACGTGTTCATCGCAGCGGCCAACCGCGTCGGCACGGATCGCGGGGATCGGTTCCTGGGGTGCTCGCTGATTGTCGGTACCCATGGCTGGCCGCTGGTCCCCATTGCTGCGTCTGAAGGTGAGGCGGTGGTGATGGCCGAGGTGGACCTGTCCACGGCACGCAGCGCGCCGATCTGGAATTCACTCAACGATCTCTGCCGCGACAGGCGCACCGATCTCTTCGATCCAATGCTGGGTTACCGCCAGCATCCCATGCTGCCGCGCTGAGGTCCCCACATGTCGCATCTCTGGCTATCGCTCTCCTCGACAGCCGCCCGCAACCGCGTCGGCTGGGCGTTGTTCCTTGTGACGTTCGCGCTGGCGATCATCGTGACGCTGGTGGCCGGGTGGGGCACGGTGTCCCCCGGCCAGCTATGGCCAGACCATGGCCAGATGATGGGCAGCCTTGATACATGGGCAGGTCGTTGGCGCTGGTGGATTGGCGATGCCAGCGAAGTGACCTTCTACAAGCACGAATTCGCCTCGTTGGGCCTGATCGGTGGCGCCGCACTGGCCCATTGGGCGCACCGGCGGGGAAAGTCATGGCAAGGGTTTCCGGTCTGCTACGGCACAGGTCGCGGGCCCTGGGTCGCCGCGGCCTCGCTCGGGGGCCTGGTGCTGGCCAACGTGGTGTTTGCCGACGCGCTGCAGGACGGCCGCTGGCAACCTACGTTTGTCGCTGCGGTATCGCTGCCGGCGGCGATGGTGCTGCTGTTTGGTGGGGGCTGGAAGATCACCTGCATCGGTGCTGCGTCAGGTGCATTGCTGGTCACGCCCCTGGCTCTGCTTCTGGTGAACCTGGTCTGCGCGCCGCTGGGCCTGCCCGCGGTCGTCGGCAACGTCGTGGCCATGGCGCTGTCAAGCGCGGCCACATTCACCCTCGCACGCCGGTTGGGCTGGCGCCCGGTTCCTGCTGCACCGCTACCAGCGCCGACCGTCCCGGCCATGAGGCATGGCTGGAAATGGGGCATGCGCAGGGTGCTGGCGGACTTCAGCGAAGCGCCCTTCATGGGCAACGAGCTTGCCAGTGCCGGTCTGATCGGCGGTGTGCTGCTGGCAGCGCTGATCCAGCCTGCCGGGCCTTTCTACGGGACAGGTTGGCTGATGGCGCTGCTGTGCGGCCAGGTCCTCGCCTCTGCGGTCGGGGTCTGGCTATGGCGGGAACGCTGGATCCAGCATGGCTGGTATCCCACGTACATTCCGATTGTTTCCGTGGTCCCGGCCTGCATTCTTGCGCATGGGGCCAGCGCGGTAGTGGTGGTGTTGTCTGCCCTGCTGGGGGCTCTGCTGACGCCGCCGGTAGCTGCGGCATGTTCCGCGCGGCTGCCAGCGCATGTGCATCCCTATATCGGCAATCTGCTGTCGATGGTGGCGGGCGTGGTGCTGATCGTGCCCGCAGTGGGCTGGCTACTGAAGGGGGAAGCATGAAGCGGTTGGCCCTGGGCTCGCTCGGCGGCACCCTCAGCATGCGAAGTCATGCAGCGGATGCCGGTATTGTTCCAAGAATGTCCGCGCGGAGGCTGGCGGAGGCGGTTCCTGGACTAGGCAGATTGGCATTGGTGCAGACGCATACACTCGGTCTGTCGCCCAGTGCGTCTATGTCCTGGAGCGACGTACTCGCCGCACGGGACTGGGCCGGCAGGATGATCGGCGATGGCGCAGATGGCGTCGTCATCACCCAGGGTACCGACACGCTTGAAGAGTCGGCCTACCTGCTGGATCTGCTATGGCCGCATCCGCAACCGCTGGTAGTGACTGGCGCCATGCGCGGCGCCGACGCAGCCGGTGCTGATGGCCCCGGCAACGTGCTGGCTGCGGCGATTGCTGCGCTGGACCCGCACACGCGCATGCGCGGCGTAGTTGTCGCCATGCAGGACCGCCTGTACGCGGCGGACCAGGTGCGCAAGGTTCACAGCCTGGATCTGAACGCCTTCCAATCGCCCGGGCATGGCTGCGTGGGGCGAGTGCAGGAGGGGCAATGCAGCTATGAACTGCCACTGCCGGAGCGCCCGCCCGCGCTGGAACCCGTCAGGGTGCAGCAACGGGTGGCTCTATTGGAGGCGGTACTGGGAGAAGGTCCGGAGATGCTGCATTGGGCGCTCGAAAGCGGATGCGAGGGGCTGGTGGTGGCGGCGATGGGGGCGGGCCATGTTCCCTCCAACTGGGTTGAACCGTTGGCACGGGCGGCGGCGCACGTTCCCATCATCATCGCGTCGCGCACGGGTGCGGGCGCTACGGCGCGTAATACCTATGGTTTTGCGGGTGGGGAAATCCATCTGCAGCGGCGGGGGCTGCTGATGGCCGGATCGCTCTGTCCACGCAAATGCCGATTGTTACTGTGGGCACTGATCGGGTCTGAGGCGATCATCTCCCTGCCCACGCGTCTGCGGGCCTACGGTGGGGGCAACGGCAGCTGAATGCTGCGCCTGCGGGCACTGCCATGGGCCCGCGCCGGCGACGTACTGTCGGCTTGGGCGAACGGCCCGGGTGCAAGGAGTGGCACATGGCGTTCAGTAGCGCAGGAAAGAGCGGCCCCCTGGCGGAAATCAATGTCACGCCGCTGGTGGATGTGATGCTGGTGTTGTTGATCATCTTCATCGTGACCGCGCCGATGCTGTCGCGGCCCATCGCGGTGCAGCTGCCACAGGCGACCGACCGGGTGGTCGACCGTCCCGATCCACCACCGCCCATCGAGCTGCGGCTGGATGCGTCCAACCAGTTGAGCTGGAATGGCCAGCCCATGGCCATCGCAGATCTGCAGGCCCGCCTGCGTGCGCAGGCCAGCGAACACGCCGGCAACCTGCCGGAGCTGCGCATCGTCACCGACCCGTCTGCCGAGTACGACGGCATGGCGAAGATCCTGGCTGCGGCCGAGGCCACGGGAATGGAGCGGATCGCGTTCGTGCGATGACGCGATGTGGCGCTATCAGGGCATTGCAGCCTGAGAGCGCGGACAGATCGGGTGAGGTCAGTATTGCTGGCAGTAGACCGTGTGGCCATCCCAATTGCAGGACATGCGGCTGCTTGATCCACGTTGGACCGGTACGCCGTACATCTGTGCAGAGCGGACCCATTTATCAAGGTCGCCCTCGCGGCCAAAGTAGTACTGGCCAGCGTAAGAAGGAGCTGTGGCAGGATCTGCGATAGTCTCATCGGGCACCTTGTTTCCGGTGCTGTCACGACTCTCTCCCTTCTGGTATTTGGCGTCTGACACGTTGTCAGGTGTGATTCTATAGAGGGTCTTCGAACCATCTCGCCAGGTAATAATCACATTAACTGCGCCGCCGCCCTTGACGCTGGCCCAGCTAAGCGCAAATTGTTGTATGGAAAGCGCGAAGCTGTTCCAAGCTGCGCTGCTGGTGTTGGCTCCTGCAATTTCCAGGGCCAGATACTGGGCGGTCTCAACTTGCAAGCGCAACACGTGAGTTGAATTGATCGATTTCCAAAGCCAACGCT
>NZ_JBNNHG010000039.1:0-30108 GCF_050268705.1 Stenotrophomonas sp. NPDC077659
ACCAGCCACGAGACTCCGTCACGAACCTCGCGCCGCCAATTGTCAAGGCGATACCCCGCCCAGCCCCCCCCCCCCCCCAACAACGGCATACAATCCAACTTGGCCACGGCCGGACCCAGTTTGTAGTCTTGACAGCCACGATCTAGCGGGGCGGCCGTGAGCCTCTCCCCTCAGATGGGAGAAGAACCTTTTTCCCGACGCACGACCAGATCTGGTCCGCCTCCGTCCTGTCACGGCGCGTACATCCAGCGCCCCTGCGTGTGCCATCCGGTAGCGCCGGGCCATGCCCGGCGGAAGCCGCGTGACGCATGCATCCCGCGCCCATGCACGGCTTGCTATAGTTCGCCCGCCCTCAATCCATCACGGATTCGTTCTACATGCCCAATTTCCGTCCGCTCGCCGTCGCCCTGGGTATCAGCCTGGCGACCCTGGTCCCGACCCACGATGCGTTCGCCGCCAAGAAGAAGGCCGTGCGCGCCCCGGCCGTCAGCGCCCAGTGCAGCGATTTCTACGATGCCACCAACGCGGACTGGCTGAAGGCCAACCCCGTGCCGCAGTCCGGTGCCGCCACCGCGCTGGGCCAGCTGGTCGACCGCAGCCGCCAGCAGCAGCGTGAACTACTGGA
This sequence comes from Stenotrophomonas sp. NPDC077659, assembly GCF_050268705.1. Lineage (NCBI taxonomy): Bacteria > Pseudomonadati > Pseudomonadota > Gammaproteobacteria > Lysobacterales > Lysobacteraceae > Stenotrophomonas > Stenotrophomonas sp. NPDC077659. Next base: position 626 of record NZ_JBNNHG010000039.1, read on the forward strand.
CGCCTCGATGAAGGCGCCGCAGGGCAACGTGCAGAAGCTGCTCGGCGACTTCTGGGCCAGCGGCCTGGACGAAGCCGCGGTCGAAGCCGATGGCTCCAACCCGATCGCCCCGCTGCTGACCCGCATCAACGCGATCAAGAAGGCCAAGGACGTCCCGGCCTCGATCGCCGCACTGCACCAAGTCGGCATCCCGGTGGCCTTCAACTTCGGCCCGGACGTGGACCTGAAGGCGCTGGACCGCCACATCGGCTACTTCATGCAGGGCGGCATGGGCCTGCCCGACCCGGCGTTCTACACCCGTACCGACGCCGACACCGTGGCCCTGATGGGCCGCTACCGCAACTACGTCAAGCAGATCCTGGCCCTGACCGGTACCCCGGCAGCCAAGCTGGATGCCGAGTCGCAGTCGGTGATCGAACTGGAAACCGAACTGGCGCGCAACGCGCAGTCGCTGGCCGGCATCAACAACCCGTTCAACAACTACGCGCCGATCTCGACCAAGGATCTCAACAGCCGCTACCGCAACCTGCAGCTGGATGCCTTCCTCAAGGCGCAGGGCGTGAACGACGATCTGGTCTCGCTCGCTGACCCGGGCCTGTTCAAGCAGCTCGACACGATGGTCGCCAAGCTCAAGCCGGAACAGTGGAAGGCCTACCTGCGCTGGCGCGTGGGCGACTCAATGGCGCCGTACCTGTCCAAGGCCTACCGCGACGCCGAGTTCGAGTTCCGCGGCCGCGTGCTGCGCGGTGAAACCCTGCCCGCGCAGCGCTGGGAAAACGTGCTGGACGCCATCAACGTGGCCGCCGGCCCGATGGTCGGCCGCGAGTACGCCGCTCGCTACCTGTCCGCCGAAGATCGCCGCCAGGCGGCGTGGATCATCGACAAGGTGCGCGAAGTGCAGATCGAGGCAGTCAAGAACAGCACCTGGATGAGCGCAGAAGCGAAAACCGAAGCACAGGCCAAGCTGGCCGCACTGAAGATCGAGATCGGCACCCCGCTGCGTGATCTGGACTACAGCGTGCAGCCGATGGGCCGCGGCTCGTTCGGCGGCAACATGCTGATCGCCTCGACCTGGCGCCACCGCGAGGAAATGAAGCGCATCGGCAAGGGCAACGCCGACCGTCGCTGGGACGTGCTGCCGCAGCAGCCGTCGCTGGCCTATGACCTGGCGCAGAACCGCCTGATCGTCACCGCCGCCATCCTGCAGGGCCCGGTGTTCAACGCCAAGGCGGATGCCGCCGACAAGTTCGGCAGCTTCGGTGGCCTGGTCGGCCACGAACTGAACCGCGCCATCGACGCCAAGGGCGCTCTGGTCGACGCCAAGGGGGAGCTTCGCAGCTGGTGGACCCCGGCCGACAAGACCGCCTGGACCCTGCTCGGCAACCGCATGGCCGCGCAGTACGGCGCCTACGACTTCCCCGGCGTCAAGGGCGCCAAGGTCAACGGCACGCTGACCCAGGAAGAGAACCTGGCCGATATCGCCGGCCTGGAGCTGGCCTGGGCGGCCTACACCGCGCAGGAGCCGAAGGCCAAGCCGGCGCAGCAGCAAGGCTTCTTCCGCGCCTGGGCCGCACTGTGGCCGCAGCAGCTGTCGCCCAACGAAGCGGCGCGCCGCCTGACCGCCGACATCCGTGCACCGGGTCGCTGGCGCACCAACGGCCCGCTGTCGAACCTGCCGGCCTTCGGCGCTACCTTCAGCTGCAAGGCCGGCCAGCCGATGCAGCGTGCTGACGGTGAGCAGATCAAGGTCTGGCGCTGAGCCCTGCGGTGACGTGAGTAACGACAGAGGCGCCTTCGGGCGCCTTTTTCGTACGGCACACGGCTGCGCCCCGGCGAACTGACAGAAAAGGGGCCCCGTCCGAAGGACGGGGCCAAACGAACCGTTGCCAGAAGAGAGAGCCTCAAGCGAACCGGTCAGAAATCATACGAAGCCGTCAGCCGGACGGTGCGCGGCGCAGTGAAGTAGTTGCCCATGCCGTAGGTGTTGGACACCGTGTCCGGCCCCACCTGGTAGGTTGCAATCGACTGCAACTGCCGCCGCTGGTTGAGCACGTTGAAGACGTTCAAGCCGAAGCCAAGCCGGTTGTCAGCAAACCCGGGGCGATACATCACGCCCACGTCCAGCCGCGTGGTCCACGGCTGCCGGCCTGCGTCACCGGGCCGCGAAGGTTGCCCGTTGCAGTAGTGGTAGGCCGATCCGTAGCCCGCTACCGGATCGCTCTGGTCGCTGCCGTAATAGCCCAGGCAGTTCTTCGGCATGCCTGACATCACCAGCAACGTGGCCGATGCCGTCCATTCGTCATTGATCTGGTAGGCACCGAAGGCTTTCAGCTGATGCCGGCGATCATTGGCGAGGTAGCCACCGGCGTACTCCATCAATGCCGCCGCATCCCAGTCCTGGGTCTTGGAGACATCGCCCTGGCCGATGTCCGACCTGACCTGCCCTTCGGTGTTGCCGAAGCTGCGCGACCAGGTGTAGTCCAGACGACCATACCAGCGGTCCGCCATGGGATGCTCGATGAACAGATCCAGCGCAACATACTGCCGCTGGGCCTTCTTCCCACCGTAGCCCCAATCGGCGCCCCCCATGGTGACCGGCGTGTAGCCGGACCCATCCTTATGGCGTACCTGGAAGGTGTTGGTCTGGCCCGGATTGAAGATCACGCAGCCGGGCAGATCGTAGGCCTCCGGGTCCAGCCCCATGCCGGTCAGGCGATCAACGAAACGGTCGGCATCACAGGTGTCATCGATGGCCGACTGCAGGCGGCGGTAGGTCACCTTGGCACCACTGTTCCACTGGCTTCCCAAGGTTTTTTCGAAGCCCAGAATCAGCTCGTCCTGGTACTGCGAACGCAGATCGGTGGGGGCGACCGAACGCGGATCGGGGGCCTGGCCATACTCCTTGTTGGCCGATACCGGGCCATCACCCAGAGGCGTCAGGCCGGTCGGGTTGCCGTTGGCATCGATACCGGTATAGGTGAAGTACTCGCGCGTGTAGGTCGATGCGGAAGCGCCGCGGATGGCCACGCTGTTGGGCAGTGCCAGGTAGTAGCGGCCCAGGTTGGCGAAGACCTTCAGCGATGCATCGCCAAAGACATCCCAGCTGGCGCCCAGGCGTGGCGCCCACTGGTCACCACTTTCCACATAGGCCGCGCCGTCGCTGTTGTAGTTGGTGAAGCGGTCATTGCGCAGGCCCAGGGTCAGCAGCCAGTCGGGGGTCAGCTGCCAGCGGTCCTCCAGATAGTAGGCCCGCTGCTTCACCGACATGCTGGTCGTGGTGGAGAAGATGTACTTCTGTACGAAGTAGCCATCACCGCCGGGCGGCGCGATGCCGAAGCCTGGACTGGGGGATGCGTCGGGATTTCCGCGCGAATAGATCCAGGCATGGCCGGGACCGGTCATGGACTGACCCTCGTTGTTTGCCCGGTAGGTCATGTTGTCGATACCCGCGGTCAACTCATGGTTGCCGAGTCGGTATTGCAGGTCCATGCGCAGCCCCTGTGTGGTGCTGCCGGCATCAGGCGCCTTGCTGTAGAGGTCCGGCTGGTCATTGCGCACAGGGGTGCCGCCATTGAGTGTCGGATCCTGATTGCTTGCGCCGCTGATGTACGGATTGCCCGAATCCAGCGGATTGAACTCCAGGTTGCCGGTCCGCGTGCGTCCCCATACGGTGCTGAAAGTCAGCGCATCGTTGAGGTACCCGGTGTACTTGAAGATGTCGGCATCGGTGGTCGTCTTGCGGGTGTTGGGGAAGGTGCCGGTGCGATCACCTTGCGTCAGCGTTTCATAGTCGAAGGCGGTGTAGTAGCCCGCCGTACGATCGGTGTCCTGGAACCGGGTGTATTCCAGCGTATTGCTGTCATTGATGTTCCAATCAACCTTGCCGTAGAACTTCGGTGTGTCCACGCGGTAGTGGTTGCGCGCCTGCTGCGCGGCGGCTTCATTGGCAGTTGCAACGCCTTCGCGACGGCTGGCTTCGGCGGCAAGGTGGACGAACAGCCGGTCTTCGACCAACGGGCCGCTGACGTAACCGCTGTAGGTAGTCCGGGTTGCCTTGTCGTCGCGCCGATAGCGGTACAGCGTGCCGGGTTTGGCCGGGTTCTCATAGGCATACCCTTCCGGCAGGGCCATGTCCGGGTAAGCAACCGATGCAGGTGCTTCGGCCAGCCCAGCCGGTGTCCATGTGACCTGTGCACCGAACCGCCACTGGTTGGTGCCGCGCTTGCCAAGCTGGTTGATCACCCCGCCGGTGGAACGTCCATAGGCGGCCCCATAGCCACCGGTGAAGGTTTCCTGCTGATCGATGGAGCCGTAAGGAAGGCTGACACCCCCCAGGTAGTTGAGCGGGTTGGTGACGTTGAACCCATTGAGGTAATAGGCATTCTCGGTGACGCTGGCACCACCGAAGGACAGCACGGAACGGGAGCCGTTGGAGAATGCGCCGCTTCCGGCGACCACGCCCGGCGCCAGCAGCGCGATCGCTTCAGCGCTGCGCCCCAGCGGCAGCACCTCCAGCTGTTCGGAGGTGATGACCGACTTGGAGACGGTGTGGGTCACATCGATCTTCGGTATGTTCGCCGCAGTGACGTTCACTGCGTCCAGCGTGGTGGCCGCCGCATGCGCGCCGAAGCTCACCTCGGTGCCGGCACCCACCCTCAGCTGGATATCCTGGCGCCGTTCGATGATCTGGCCGTCGCGCTGCAGGCTGATGCTGTAGCGCCCTACCGGCAGCGCGCCGAAGCTGTAGCGCCCCTGCGCATCGATGGAGACGGAGCGCTTGAGGCCGCTGTCGCTCTGGGCAATGACCGTTGCACCTTCCGAGCCGGCAGCGGTGCCGTACAGCGTGCCGGTCGTGCTCTGTGCCGCCGCGCTGCCGACGATGGAAAACAACACTGCCGACAGCGCAGTACGCTTCAGCAGGCGATATGAGGATGTGGATGCCATGATGCTTTCTCTCTGGTGGTGGAACTGCCGGAGAGTTATAGGCACGTACGGGTGCATCGAGGCAGTGCTGGAACGTGCGATAAATCGCGCTGATCCTGATGCCCTGCACACGGCAAAGCGGACTGCAAATCACGCCGCGCCCCTTGAAACAAGGCATTTCAGCGAACGACCGAAGCTGGCTCGACGGAACTCACGGTACGGGGAGCCGGGCGATATACGTCACGCCATCGACACTCCAGCGCGGTGACAAAGGTCTGAAGCGACAACGCTTCATTCCGATTCCGACACCTCCACGGCATGTGCGTACGCGACAACACCCGTCACGCTGGCGCCAACATCCCCCGGTAATGCACGATGCGCCCCACCCACGGCGCACCGATCTCCACGTCGAACACGAAACGCCCCTCCACCTCGTACTCGAAACTCTGGTCACCCGGCAGCAGCGCACGTGGCAACGGAATGCCCAGCAGCGACCAGCGGCGCGGCACCAGCTGCAGGCGTCCGCCCTCGACCACAACGGCCAGGGCCACCGACACGGCGCCGAAGCGCTCGACCACCAGCGCCTCGTTGCGGTCGCGGCCTTCGGTCTGCAGCGAGGAGAAACGGCGGCCGGCGAACGTGCGCGTCCAACGCTCACCACCGGCTTCCGCGGCGAACGCAACACTGACCGGCACCTGCTCACCCGCCGCCGGAAAACCGAACAGCGCACCCAGCAGCCGCGACAGCAGGCCACGACCGCGCTGCACCTGCGCCCTGCCCGTCCAGCACTGCGCCGCACCGGGCGCGTGCAGCGCCTGCACCGCTGGTGGCAGCTGTGCGTAGGCATCCCCCAGCACGCGCTGGTACAGGCTGGCGCCGGGCATGTCGTGGCGGAAGCCGGTATGGATGGTGCGGCCCGCAAAAAGCTGATCGTAATCGGACAACTCCAGCGCATGCGTGGCCGGTCGCGCACCGGGCGCCGGCCGCTCGCCCTTGAGTTGCTTGCGGATGAGCGCCTCGATGGCCATCGACGGAATGTAGGGGCCGTCATCGGACTCGGCCAGCAGGTGCCAGCTCTGCCGCACCAGCGCGCCATCGCGCATGCCCACCGCGCGTACGATCATGCCGCCGCGGTGCTCGCCGAACTTCATCAGGTTCAGCACGGTGTAGAACAACGGGGACAACGGTTCCAGCGACGGCAGCCGCAGGTGCTGGCGGGCCTTGGCCAACAGGTTGAGGACGCGGTGCAGGATTTCCGGCACCGGGCCTGCGCCGATCCAGATGTCGGTGAGGGTCGGATGTTCCGGCGGCAGCACCTGCAGGTCAGGCACGTCCACCAGTGAAAAATGCAGGTTGCGCAGGGGCATGCGCCCAGGCACCGCCACCGTGAAACGGCGGCTTTCGGCCAGGCCCACGCCGTGGCCATCGCGCCCGTCGCGGCGCAGCTTCACCGGTGCGCCGGCATAACCGACCACGGCGCGCATCACATTGAAGCCGATACCTGCATAGGGAGACGGCGCAATGCCACCTTCCACGCTGACGATGTCCATGCGCGTGGCCATCACCCGCAGCACCGCAGCGGTCAGCACCGGGAAACTGCTGGCCCCGGACAGCACGTAGACGCCCGCCGCCCGCGCCTGCGCATCGAACTGCGGGACACCGGACACGAAGTCGGCCGCATCGGCGAAATCCAGGTAGTCGATACCGGCGGCGATGCAGGCCTCGATGGCGGCGTAGCGCTGGCTGCCGTAATCCTGGAAGGGACCCGACGCATCGACCACCAGGTGCGGGCGTTCAGCCAGCAGGGTCGGCACCAGGTCCTGCCGGTCAACCTGCAGGGGCCGCACGGTGGATTCACCACGGTAATCGGCGCAGAACGCCTCTGCCGCCGCCAGGGTGCGCCCGGCCACCAGCAGTTCCAGCTGCGGCAGGTCCGCCAGCAGCCGCACCAAGCGCCCTCCGAACACCCCATACCCGCCCAGGATCAGGATCTTCACGCAACGTCCTTGTTGTACTGCCGTGGATGGGAACGGCTCCCCTGCGGCATGGTAGCGCGGTCCTGCAGCGCAGCACGATCCCGCATTAACACCGGCCATGCTATCGCTGCAGCCTCGCCCGCCGCGGAGCCGATCATGGCCGTCAGGAACATCATCTGCGTGTGGTACGACACGCAGGCACTGGAAGCCGCCACGTTCTACGCCAGCACCTTCCCCGACAGTGCAGTGACCGCCGTGCATCACGCACCCGGCGACTACCCTGCCGGGCAGGAAGGCGCGGTGCTCACCGTCGAGTTCACCGTCTGCGGCGTGGCCTGCGTGGGCCTCAACGGCGGCCCCGCGTTCAAACACAACGAATCGTTCTCGTTCCAGATCCAGACAGAAGACCAGGCCGAAACCGACCGGCTGTGGAATGCCATCGTCGGCAACGGCGGCCAAGAAAGCGACTGCGGCTGGTGCCAGGACCGCTGGGGCGTGTCGTGGCAGATCAACCCGCGCATGCTCATCGACGCGGTGACCAGCGCGGACAAGGCGCTGGCCAAGCGCGCCTTCAACGCGATGATGCCGATGAAGAAGATCGACATCGCCACCATCGCCGCCGCCATCAAAAAAAGGGACAGATGGGATCAAGTCGCCTCTGCCCTCCCCGATTCACATAGCAAGCGCATTGCGACTTAATCCCCTCCGTCCCCTTTTCTGAGAGGTGCTGATGACCTGGGATGCGATCATCGTCGGTGGTGGCCACAATGGGCTGGTGTGCGCGGCCTATCTTGCACGCGGCGGAAAGAAGGTGCTGGTGCTCGAGCGCCGCGGGGTGCTCGGCGGCGCGGCGGTGACCGAGCAATTCCATCCCGGCTTCCGCAACTCGGTGGCCTCCTACACCGTCTCGCTGCTGCAGCCGAAGGTGATCGACGACCTGCAGCTGCACGCGCATGGCCTGCGCATCGTCAACCGGCCGGCCAACAATTTCCTGCCGCTGGACGATGGCCGCTACCTGCTGTCGGCACCGGGCCGCACCCAGGCCGAGGTGGCGAAGTTCTCCGAGCATGATGCACAACGCCTGCCCGAGTACGAGGCACGGTTGGAGATATTCGCAGACGTGCTTCGCGCGTGGGCGCTGCGAGTGCCGCCGGATCTGGGCGTGGCTGGCGGTTGGCGCGCCTTGCCCGCGCTGTGGCAGATGGGTCGCCTCGGCCGCGAACTGGCCACACTGGATGCTTCGCTGCGGCAGGAGCTGCTCGATCTGTTCACACTGTCGGCGGCCGAGTACCTGGACCGGTGGTTCGAGAGCGCGCCGATCAAGGCGCTGCTGGGTTTCGACGGCATCGTCGGCAACTTCGCCAGCCCGTACACGCCGGGCAGCGCCTACGTGCTGCTCCACCACGTGTTCGGCCAGTGCAACGGGGTGAAGGGTGCCTGGGGCCACGCCATCGGCGGCATGGGCGCGATCAGCAACGCCATCGCGGCGGCAGCGCGTGCAGCCGGCGCGGAGCTGCGCGTGGATGCGGGCGTGCAGCGCGTGCTGATCGAGCAGGGGCGCGTGGCTGGTGTCGTGCTGGCCAGTGGTGAAACCCTGCGTGCGCGCAGCGTGGTCGCCAACGTCAATCCCAGGCTGCTCTACGAACAACTGCTTGAGCCGGCGCAGGTACCGTCAGCCACGCGCGAACGCATGGCGCAGTGGCGCTGCGGCTCAGGCACATTCCGTATGAACGTGGCGCTGTCGCGGCTGCCGGACTTCACTGCCCTGCCCGGCCCTGGCGACCACCTCAGTGCCGGCATCATCATGGCGCCCAGCCTGGACTACATGGATCGCGCCTGGCTGGATGCGCGCCGCGACGGCTGGTCCCGCGAACCGATCGTGGAGATGCTGATTCCCAGCACGCTGGACGATTCGCTGGCGCCCCCCGGGCAGCATGTGGCCAGCCTGTTCTGCCAGCACGTGGCACCGGTGTTGCCCGGCAAGCGGCACTGGGATGACCATCGGGAGGACGTGGCCGACCTGATGATCGCCACCGTCGAGCGCCATGCGCCGGGTTTTGCCGGAAGCGTACTGGGCCGGCAGGTGCTGTCACCGCTGGATCTGGAGCGCGTCTTCGGTCTGATCGGAGGAGACATCTTCCATGGCGCGCTCAGCGCCAACCAGTTGTTCTCGGCACGGCCGATGGTCGGTCAGGCCGGGTACCGCGGTGCGCTGCCGGGGCTGTACCTGTGCGGTTCGGGCACGCATCCCGGTGGTGGTGTGACGGGTGCGCCTGGGCACAATGCCGCGCAGGTGGTGTTGCGGGATCTGTGACGGTGTGCCGACCAACGGTCGGCACCTACCCGCGTCAAATGATCCGCCTCATTGTGTGCCGACCAACGGTCGGCACCTACCCGCGTGAAGCGAGGCGCGACGCGCCTCACTTCACGCTGCGCAGGTGGTTCGGGCGCTTGGGTGGGCCGGGGGGGCGGCGCTTGTTGAAGGGCGGCTGCCCACGCCAGTAGCGGATCAGCAACCAACCAAACAGCATGCCGCCCAGGTGTGCGAAGTGGGCCACGCCCGGCTGCCAGCCGGTCATGCCCAATACCAGCTCGCCCACGCCGAACAGGATCACGAACGTACGTGCCTTCATCGGAATGGGCGGGAACAGCAGCATCACGCGCTGGTTGGGGAACAGCATGCCGTAGGCCAGCAACAGGCCGAACACGCCACCGGACGCGCCCAGCACCGTAGCCGGGTTTTCCAGCAACGTACCCACGATCAGCTGGCAGACACCGGCACCGGCCACGCACACCAGGTAGTACAGCAGGAAGCGCTTTTCGCCCCAGGTCTGCTCCAGCGGCGCGCCGAACATGAACACTGCCAGCATGTTGAAGAACAGGTGGCCGAAGCTGCCATGCAGGAAGCCGTAGGTCAGCAGTTGCCATGGCTGGAAATTGCCGCCTGGAGAAAACGCATCGAAGCCCTGCTGCAGCGGCTGCAGCATGAACGGCTCGAAGGTCTGCATGCCGAGCAGGAACGGCTGCTGCAGCAGGAACAGGATCACGTTGGTGATCAGCAAGGCCTTGGTGACGGTGGGCAATCGCGGGAACATGGCAGCACCTGCATGGAACGGCCTCCATCATAGCCGCAGCCCTACGGCAACGTGGCGACCGCCCAGGACCCGGCGTTCAGTCGGCAGCGGCGATCAGCCCGGCCCCCAGAGTGCCGCGTCCAGCGCAGCCGCCGGATCACTGGCAGGCATACGCACCCGGCCGTTCTCGACCACCACGCCTTCGGCGCGCAGCCGCTGCGACTGCTCGCGCCAACCGGCCGAGCCTTCGGCCATGGCGATGCGCCCGTCCGAACGCAGCACACGGTGCCAGGGCAGGTCCGGATCGTCGTTCTGGCCGAGGATCCGCGCGGTCAGGCGTGCGCGCCCGGGCAGGCCGGCACGCATCGCCACCTGCCCGTAGCCGAGCACCTGCCCCGGCGGAATCGCACGGATCACCGCCACGATGCGGGCACGGGCCTGTTCCGGTGTCAGCGCCGCAGGCGCGTCACCAGCAGCACGCCGATCAGCACCAGCACGGTGCCGGCGATCTGCGCCGGCCCCATCGGCTCGTCGAGCAGCCATAGACTCATCACGATGGTGGAAACCGGGCCCAGCATACCCACCTGCGCGGCCAGCGACGAGCCAACGCGCTGCACCGCCAGCATGATCGCCAGCACCGGCAACACGGTACACACCGTGGCGTTGACCAGCGACAACCACTGCACCGGGGCCGGTGCCTGCCACAGCAGCGGCAGTGGATGGGTCAGGGTGAAATGCAGCAGCACCAGCACACTGGCCACGCAGCTGGCATAGGCGGTCAACCGCACCGCGCCGATGCGCGCCACCACCTGGCCGCTGCCGAACAGGTACAACGCGTAGCTGAGCGCACTGCCCAGCACCAGCAGGCTGCCGACGATGATCTGCCCGCCCTCGCGCTGCAGGTCATGACCAAAAGCCAACAGCACGCCCAGGTAGCTCAGCACCAGCGCTGCGACCTGCCAGCGGCCCGGACGCTGCCGCGCCAGCAGCACGTTGATCAACAGCACCAGGGTCGGGTTCAAGTACAGGATCAGCCGTTCCAGGGTCACGCTGATGTACTGCAGGCCCTGGAAATCGAGCAGGCTGGACAGGTAATAGCCAGTGAAGCCCAGCCACAGCACGCGGGCGCGGTCGGCCCAGGAAAGGGGTTCGGCACGGCGTGCCGACCACAGCGCCATCAGCGCGAACAGCGGCAGCGCCATCAGCATGCGCAGCGCCAGCAGGGTGGTGGCATCGATGCCGTGTCGCAGGCCGAGCTTGACGATGATGGCCTTGCCGGACGCGGCGATGGCACCCACCGCCGCCAGGCCGACACCGCCCAAGGCAGTGCGCGGGGAGGCTGTAGCGATGCGGGGGAAAGGGCTGGACATCAGGACGACGGCAGGCCGCTCGGTGCGGCCGGGAATGCAAGGAGGGGTGCCATTGTCGCATGCAGGCGCGCGATGCCCTGTAGAGCCGAGCCTACGCTCGGCTTCGCGGTGCCCGGCCGGAGAAAGCCGAGCATGGGCTCGGCTCTACAGACAGGCGCAGTCGAGCATGGCTCGGCCCTACAAAAACCGCAGGTCAGCGCATCAGCACCACTTCCTCCGCCGAGGTCGGGTGGATGGCCACCGTGTCGTCGAACTGGGCTTTGGTTGCGCCCATCTTCACCGCCACCGCGAATCCCTGCAGGATCTCGTCGGCCGCTTCGCCCAGCAGGTGGATGCCCACCACGCGCTCCTCCGCACCGGCGCAGACCATCTTGAACAGACTGCGCTGGGTACCGTTGGCCAGCGCCTGCAGCATCGGGCGGAAGCGACTGTGGTAGACCGTCACCTGGTCGAAACAGGCGCGCGCTTCTTCTTCGCTCATGCCCACCGCGCCCAGCGGCGGGTGCGAGAACACCACGCTGGCCACGTTGCTGTAATCCATCTTCGCATCCGGGCGGCCGCCGAACAGACGATCCATCAGCCGCCGCGATGCCGCCACTGCTACCGGGGTCAGGCCCACCTTGCCGGCAATGTCACCCACCGCGTGCACGCTCGGCACCGCTGTGGTCTGCCCCTCATCCACCTCCACCTGCTGGTGTTCGCCGATGCCGATGCCCAGCGCTTCCAGGCCGAGGTCGCGGCTGTTGCCACGGCGGCCGGTGGCGAAGAACACCGCATCGAACACGCTGTCCAGCGGGCCGTCATGGCCGAACGCACGCACGCGCTCACCGTCACGCTGCAGCTCGCGCAGACGGTAGTCGAAGTGGATGCGTACGCCCTGCTGTTTCAGGTTTTCGGCCAGCTGGTCGGTCAGCTCGTAGTCGAAGCGCTCCAGCAGGCGTGTGCCGCGCACCAGCAGGCTGACCCTGCTGCCCAGTGCCTGCAGCAGCCCGGCCAGTTCCACCGCGATGTAACCACCGCCGATGATCGCCACTTCGGCCGGCGCGCGGCGCAGGTCGAAGAAATCATCGGAGACCAGGCCCAGCTCCGCGCCGGGAATGTCCGGACGCTGCGGGTGCGCACCGGTGGCGATGAGGATGTGCTGGGCGCTGTAACGCACGCCATCGCTGCAGGCCACGGTGTGCGGATCGACCAGGTGCCCGCGCGCCGGGATGCGCACCACGCCGGTTTCGTCCAGGCGCTTGTGGTAGCTGGTATGGATGTTGTTGATGTAGGCCTGGCGATGGATCACCAGTTCCTTCCATGACAACGCCGGGCGTGCGGCCACGTCGAAGCCCATCGCGCTGGCCAGGCCGATGCGCTCGTGCAGGTCGGCGGCCAGCCACATCGCTTTCTTCGGCACGCACCCGACATTGACGCAGGTGCCGCCCAGTTCACCGGGCTCCAGCAGCACGACGCGCTTGCCGTGCTGGGCCGCGCGGATGGCGCCGGCCAGGCCGGCCGAGCCGCCGCCCAGGACGATCAGGTCGTAGTCAAAGGATGCAGTGCTCATCGGAATCGCTCAAAGAATGAAGAATCGTAGATCCACGCCATGCGTGGATGGCCCCCGCCGCTGAGTAGATCCACGCCATGCGTGGATGGCAACGCCTCCACAGGCGAGCATGCCATGGCCACTACGCAGTACGGCGTGGGCAGCGCGGACCGGCATCATTGCTGCCCTTGCTCGCGCCGCATCGGCGGCCACTGCCGGTACGTCATCGCACGCCACAGCCATTCCATCGGGCCGAAGCGGAAGCGCCGCAGCCACAGCTGCGATATCCCCACCTGCAGGGTGAACAGGAACAGCGCGAACACCAGCTGCCACGCGCGCGGCATCAGGTCGAACCAGCCCAGCCCGTAATGGTTGAACAACCAGGTACAGACCAGCGACTGCGCCAGGTAGTGGGTCAGGGCCATCCGCCCGACCGGTGCCAGCCAGCCCAGCCGTGCGCGCCAGTGCACGATCCACGCCAGATAACCCAGGCACATCGGCACCGCGCCAACGGATACCAGCGCCATCGCCGCCGTGGCTTCGAACGTGTACTCACCCGGTGCCAGGTACGGCTTCCAGACCACCCCACCGAGGGTCACCAGCAGGCCCAGCGGCAGCGCGATCCAGCGCAGGCCGGCATACAGGCGGGGGAAGCGCTCCGGTTCGGCCAGCGCCCCGCTGGCAGCGAACCAGCTGCCGATCAGGAACATGCCCAGTACTTCCGGACCGGTAATCACCAGCGCGCCCAGCGAAGCACCAAATTCCTGCAGGCGCTGCACGTTGCCCTGCACCCAGGTGCCCTGCCCGTACACCAGGCGTTGCTGGTCGATGCCCTGCTGCGCGTCGACCAGCATCTTCTGCAGATCCTGCGGCGGCGAGATCGTCACCATCGCGCCGATCAGCAGCATCATCGCCACACCGGCCAGATAGACCACGATGCCCATCCACGGCAGCCAGCTGCGCGGCGCTTCGCGGCAAGCCAGCAGCGGCAGCGATACCATTGCGTACAGCACCAGGATGTCGCCGGACCACACCAGCAGCGCATGGCACAGGCCGATCAACGCCAGGCCGAGGCTGCGCCGCAGGTAGAAAGGGGTGAACTCGCGGCCGGCCGCCCGTGCGCGTTGCGCCATGACCGCGAAGCCGGCACCGAACAGCAGCGAGAACAGGGTGAAGAACTTGCCCTGTACGAAGATGTAGACCAAGGCATCGGCGAGGTAATCCAGCCCGTGCCAGCGCGCGTCTATCCCGGTGAAGGCCAGGTCCAGCGGCCCGCTGAGAGCCTCGATGTTCATCAACAGGATGCCCAGCAGGGCCATCCCGCGCAGCACGTCCAGCACCGCGATGCGTTCGCCGGAAGCCACCGGCTGCAGGGAAAGGGAAGCGGCGTTCACGGGGCGTCCGGCGGGCAGGTCCGTCATTATGCCGCTGCCCTGCCCGCCATGGACGGCCATGGCGTGTTGCACAAACGCAACGGCCCGCCGAAGCGGGCCGTTGCTGCCATCATGATCGCGCGGCGATCAGTGGTGGTGACCACCGTCGCCGTGGACATGGCCATGGTCGACTTCTTCCTTGGCGGCTTCGCGCACTTCGACGATCTCGACGTCGAAATGCAGATCCTTGCCGGCCATCGGGTGGTTCAGGTCGACGTCGACCACGCTCATGCCGACTTTCTGCACGGTGACCGCGCGCGGGCCGAAGTTGGTCTGCAGCACGACCTGCTGGCCCGGAACCAGCTTGGCGTTGCCGAAGTGCTTCTTCGGCACGCGCTGGGACAGGCCCTCGCGGCGCTCGCCGTAGGCATCGGCCGCCTTGACGTCGACGTCGAAGGTCGCGCCTGCTTCCTTGTCCATCATGGCGTTTTCCAGGCCTGGGATGATGTTGCCGTGGCCGATCAGGATTGACAGCGGCTCGCCGCGGTCCTTGGACGATTCGATCGGCGCCTGGCCGACCTCGGAGACGGTGTAGTGGAAGCGGACAACGCGGTCTTTTTCGATCTTCATGCGCAACTCTGTCTGGATCTGCCGGAGGCAGGCGGGTTGGGGCGGGTTGTGGCCCGGCGGGGACGCCGCCATCATGACGGCCAATCCAAGGTGGCGCATTATCCGGAGATCATGCACATCACGCCAGTTTCGTCCGGCCCGCGCCGGTTCCTCGCCCCCGCCCTGCTGCTGGCCCTGCCCCTGCTGCTGACCGCCTGTGGTGGCGGCAAGGCCGTCCGGCCTGCCACGCCGGCCCCGGCGGCGCACTGGCCGGCCACCATCCCAAACAACCCCGAGGCGGCCAATTCGGTGCTGATGCGCGCCATCAGCCTGGTCGGCACGCCGTACCGTTACGGCGGCAACACCCCCGATTCGGGCTTTGACTGCAGCGGTCTGGTGACCTACGTGTATCGGGAAATGGTTGACCTGAAGCTGCCGCGCACCTCGCGCGACCTGGCCGCCGTGCAGGGGCCGAAGATCGACCCGAAGCGGCTGGCCACCGGCGACCTGGTGTTCTTCGGCAGCCGCGGCAACATCACCCACGTCGGCATCTATGTCGGCGAGGGCCGTTTCGTGCATGCGCCGAGCACCGGTGGAACGGTCCGGCTGGACTCGCTCAGCGGTCCGTACTGGAAAGACCACTACACAGGAGCGAAACGCGTTCTTCGCTAAAATGAACAGGCAATATGTTCAAATCCGTGACGAAAATCACACTAAAAATAACGATTTGTTAACGGAATTTTTAACTTATTGAGGCTTTTACAGGGCATGATGCCCCATCGTTTTTTTTCTGTGACCGACGCGTGACGACTGACGACCTGCAAAGCCAAGGCCAGACCGCCGCTTCTTCACGTAGTGTCCGCCCGCTGCTCCTGGGCCTGGCACTGTGTCTGACCAGCCTTCCGGCCTGGTCGCAGAGTGTCCCCGCCAAGACCGACGCCCCCCCGGCTGCCGTGGCCGAAACCGTCCGGCCAGCCGCCAAGGCCGAGGCCGCCGCTCCCCAGCGCAGCCGTGCCGATGCCGCCGCCAGCGCCACCCTGGCCGCCCTGCTGCCGCACCTGGCCGCCAACGACACCATTCCGCTGATGGACCGCTCGGCCATGGTCGCCGGCGACCTCAGCCGCCTGCTTGCCAACTACGACACCAGCAGCGTTGCCACTGGTGCGGTAGTGGGCAATCTGGACGACAACGGCAAGGTGCAGTCGCTGCTGCGCCGGGCAATGACCCTGCTGGGCACGCCGTACCGTTGGGGCGGCAGCAACCCGGACAGCGGCTTCGACTGCAGCGGTCTGGTCGGCTATGTATTCCGCTCGGCGCTGGGCATCGAGCTGCCGCGCGTGTCGCGCGAAATGGCCCATGACAACAATGCCGAACTGATCAATGACCGCGCTGCCCTGGCAGCCGGTGATCTGGTCTTCTTCGGCCGCAAGGGCCGCGTCGATCACGTCGGCATCTATGTCGGCGAAGGCCGTTTCCTGCACGCCCCGAGCACCGGCAAGGACGTCCGCGTCGATACCCTGCTCAGTGGCTACTGGGGCAACAAGTTCATGCAGGCGCGCCGCGTCGAGCTCTGAACCCGCTTGCCGGGTTGCAGAACGGGAAAGCCGCTGCCCAGCAGCGGCTTTTTTGTTGCCTGCGCGCCCGCTTCGGCGACGGTGGCCGCTGGTCGGCACTGATTGCGTTGGTCCTTGATGTCACGGTGTGAAAGCTGCTGTGACCGGCCGCCGGATGCGGCCAGGGCATCCCGGCGTGGGGCGGCACGCGGCGATGACCCGTCTGACACCGCCCGCGTTGCCCGGTTGCTGGGGGAAGGCATGGCGGCAAGCCTGCAGGTTCCATCACGCTGTGTGATCTGGTTCGGCCAGCCGCTCATGGGCGAGCGCGACGCGCTGGCGGCCGCCGGTTGGCAGCTGCGTTGTATCAGCCCCTCGCCCGCGATGGCCATTGGCCTGCGCGGCCGCGACCATCTGGTGGCCGTGCTGGACCTGCGCCATCTCGACGCGGACGCGCTGCAGCCCATGCTGCCCTGGGTCGAGCAGCACCAGCACCTGCCCTGGCTGGCCGTGTTGCCAGCCGGCCTGGATGCAGCGCCGCCCAGCTGGGCGCCGCTGCTGGGCGCCTGCCAGGATCAGTTCGCCCTGCCACGCGAACTGCCGGATCTGGTGACCGCGATGCAGCGCCACTGCGGCGAGGATGCGCCGCCGTTGGCCCCTGTCCGGGAGGGCAGTGGCCTGCCGGCGCTGATCGGCGACAGCCCTGCACTGCTGGCCATGCGGGCGGCGCTGCACAAGTTCGCGCCGGTCGAGCTGCCGGTGCTGGTCACGGGTGAAACCGGCACCGGCAAGGAACTGGCCGCGCAGGCCCTGCACGCTTTGTCCGGTCGTGCCGGCCGGCCGTTCATGGCGGTCAACTGCGGGGCCATTCCGGCCAGCCTGGTGCAATCGGAACTGTTCGGCCATGAGCGCGGCGCGTTCACTGGCGCGGCGCAGCGCCGGGTCGGCCTGTTCGAGGCGGCCGACGGTGGCACGGTGTTCCTGGACGAAGTGGGGGACCTGCCGGCCGACGCGCAGACCAGCCTGCTGCGCGTGCTGCAGGAAGGCACGCTGGAGCGCGTCGGCAGCAACCAGCCGCTGCGGGTGGACGTACGTGTACTGGCGGCCACCCACGTCGACCTGGAGCAGGCCGTGGCCGAGGGAAAATTCCGCCGCGACCTGTATTACCGCCTCAATGTGCTGCGGCTGCCGATGCCTGCGCTACGCGACCGGGGCAGCGACGTGCTGCTGCTGGCCGAGCACTTCCTGCGCAGCTTCCGCAACCGCCATCCAGGCCGCGCCCGTGGCTTCGCGCCGGGTGCACGCCAGGCGATGCGCAATTTTGAATGGCCAGGCAATGTGCGCGAGCTGTTGAACCGCGTACAGCGCGCGGCGATCGTCAGCGAAAACGAACTGATCGCCGCCAGCGACCTGGATCTGGCTGACGCCGAAGCCCTCTCGCCGCGCGCGGTGCTGCAGGACGCGCGCGGCCAGGTCGAGCGCGATCTGCTGCTGCGGACACTGAAGATGCATGGCTACAACGTGTCGGCGTGCGCGCGCTACATGCAGGTGTCGCGGGTGACGGTGTACCGGCTGTGCCGGAAGCACCACCTGCAGCTGCCACCGGAGCGGTAGTGCCGGGCGCTGCCCGGCAGCTGGTTTCCGCGACCGCGGAGGGGTGTCACTTTCTTTGCTCGTGCAAAAAAAGTAACCAAAGAAACACGCCGCCGTCCGCGAGCCGCCGCGCTACGCGCGCCGGTGCCCTGCGCTCCTCGGAGAACCAGGGGACGGCGCGGAACTCGCTGCGCTCAGACACCCGCGCCTCTTCGCCCCTGGTTCCCCTGCGGTGCTCGGCTCGCTACAAGGCGGACCCAAGTCAACATCAACATCAACAGCTGGGAAACGGCTGCCGGGCAGCGCCCGGCACTACCATGCGTGAGCGCCGCTGTGAAAAAAGGGTCTTCGCGGATCAGTGTGGGTGCAATCGAGCGTTTTCAGGTAGTGGTGGCAGGAAGCTGGCGATGATCTTGAGCCTGAGGTAGTCCTCGTCGCGGTAGCCATAGGCGCTGCGCTGGATGACCCGGATCTTGTTGTTGAGCCCTTCCACCAGGCCCAGACTGACCTTGTTGTCCGGATGGCAATACGCGGCAATGCCATCCCAGTGCCGTTCGATCATCCTCGCGAACTTCTGGTACGGCGCCAGCCGTTGCCAGCGCAGGCTTTGCTTCCAGCGTCCGAAGAACGCCCGGGCACCGCGCTCGCTGCGGTAGCTCCACAGCTGGCCAAAGGATTCCTTCAGCAGGTAAGCCGTGTTCAGGCGCTTGTTGGCCGCCAGCAGCTTGCCCAGCGCCTTGCGACCGTCCAGGCTCAGGTGCTCGCGCCTGGAAAGCAGCGTGTAGCGCTGGCCCTTGATGTAGCTGCGGTCCTTGCCCTGCAGGCGTTTGTACTCGTCCCGGCGCACGTGGTCGAGTGCGTCGGACAGGTGGCCGATGATGTGGAATTTGTCGAACACGATCCCGGCATTGGGCGCGTTCTTGCGCACCGATGTGCGGAATGGCCGCCACATGTCCATCACCGCCAGTTCGATGCCGGCCGCCTTTTTCGGCCCCAACTCAGTGAAAAACAGGTCGATGTCCGCCTCGGTGCGGCCACTGCCGCCGAACCAGATCGGCCGCCCCCGCTCCAGGTCGCTGACCACTACCCTGTAGTCATGCCCCTTGTGGATGGCGATCTCGTCGATGCCGATCGCCCGCGGCGCGGGCGTCCCGGCCCGACGCACCTGCTCAGCCATGTACAACTTGGACAGGTCCTTGACCGTGCTGTCGTGCAGCCGCTCCAGCTCTGCTACGGCCTTGTTGGTCATGTTCCGGCACAGGTTGCCCACATGCAGAGCGAAGCGCTCGGTGTAGCGCGGGTTCTTCGCCAGCCAGTCCAGCCGCTCTACATGCACGCCGCCGCACCCCGGGCACAGGACCCGCCAGCGCTCGAACTCCACATACAGCCGCCAGCCGGCCATCCGCAGGTCGCGGGCACGGCAGCTCCGCTTGTCGTAACGGCTGCGACAACGATGCCCGCAGTTGGAGCACTCGGCCGTTTTTTTCGGCGCCGCAGGGTCAAGACCCGGGCCTTGGGGTCGCCGAACACGCCCTTGAGCGTGGCCGCCGCCACGAAGCCGGGGAAGGAGAACAGCTCGGTTAGACGACGCCCTGTCTTCATGCACCACACCGTGTCAGGAAGTCAGAACAGGATGCACTGCGTCGCCGAGCTCCGCAAAGGGCTTGCCATCAAGGCCTGGAGGCGGTTCAAGCCTCCAAAAGGGCCCACACGAATCCGCGATGAGCCTGAAAAAAAGAGCGCCGGGCGAGGCCCGGCGTTGCCGATGCAGGATCACCGCAATCAGCTACAGCATGTACGGCACCTTGAACGACAGTGTGAAGTCCGGCGCGTCCGGGGTCAGCCCGATGCCCAGCAGGGTCACCATCGTCGCGTGCTGGTTCAGCGCATACGTCACGCCCAGGTTCAGCGAAGCTGCGTTGGCATCACTGCCGATCACTTTCACCCATTGCCCGCCCTGGAAGCGCGTCGACGCGCGTGCGCTGATCTTGTCGCTGAAGGAAATGCTCAGGCTGGTGCGCTCGTTGAAGGCAAAGGCCACGCCGGCACCGAAGTACACCGAGCCGCCCAGTTTCACGTCACCGGGGTTGACGGTGTCCGGATTGCTGTCGATATCGTCGAATCCGCGCGGGAAGGAATGGATGTAGCCCGCATTGGCGAACAGGATCGCCGGATCGGCGGTCTTCACCATCGACACGCCCAGGTTGGCCTGCCATACACCATTGCCGGTCGGCTGTTCGCGCGGCACCGCGAAGCGGATGTAGTCATCGTCATCGCGCTCGATCACCTTCCAGTCCAGGCCATAGGGCGCGCGGCCGGTCGGTGCGGTGACGCCGCCGGTCAGCACCGTTTCCGGGCGCCAGCCACGCTCGCCGAACAGGCGGTAGTTGGCGCTCAGGCCGACATCGCCAAGACCGTTGCCATTGGTCTCTTCCTGCGCGATGGCCGCGGCCGCGCCACCGGCGCCGCCCTTCTGGTACACGGTGCGCCGTGCCAGGTAGGGCACATCCATGTTCAACGTCAGGTTCGGGCTGACGCCCCAGCGCGCGGCCAGGTTGTAGGTCAGCGAATCGGACTCGACGTTCTCGATGGCGATGTTGCCCAGGAAGATCGCATCCAGCGCCAGGAAGCCATTGAGGGTGAGCTGCTTGCGGTCATAGCGGGCGTAGGTGAGGCTGTTTTCCAGGGTGAACCTGCGCGAGAACAGCGCCGCCTGCTGCTGTTTCACGTCATCCACGCTGCGTCGCGCCTCCTGCTTGGCCTGCTGTGCCTCGGCCGCCGTGCTGGCGTAGCCCTCGGTGCTGGGCGGCGCTGCGGCTGCGGCCGCCGGGGCGAGGGGTGCAGCCGGGGTCGTGGCGCCGCCGGCACGTCCGCTCAGGCGGGCCTGCATGGCCTGCACCTGCATGTCCAGCTCGCGCAGGCGGCGCACTTCCTGTGCGTAGTTGGCCTTGAGCTGTTCCAGCTGGGTGATCAGTGCCTGTACGTCGGCGCCGTCACTGGCCTGCGCTGCCGATTGCTGGGCGAAGGCATTGACCGCAAGCGCCGCCAGCGCCAGCGGGGTAAGCCGCAAATAGGTGTGCATGTCGTTGGCCTGCGTTGTACGTCCATCCCCCTCGACCGGGCCGTGTTACTGGCCCGGGCCCATGCCGCGGTTCAGCGCCATCGCCTGGGCCACGTTCTGGCTCAAGGGCTGGTTGCCGGCCACGGTGTTGCGTACCAGCTCCAGCTGCAGCCGGTTGCTGGCCGTCTGGCCATCGCCGGACAGAGCGATGCCCTGGCCGACGCTGCCATTACGGATCCACTGCTGGACCAGGCCCTGGCCGTCGATCTGCAGCATCAGGCGTGCCTGGTTGCCATCGAGTACCGCCGTGGCACTGGCCCCGCCCTGCTGCATCTGCGCGATGCGGCTGCCATCGACGGGGGTTGTCGGCACCGCACCGTCACGCACGGTCAGGTGGGTCACGTTGCGTGCGGTGTTGCCATCGCCGGCCACCTGCACCGCCTGCACCAGGCCGGTGGCATTGGCCAGGCCGCTGCTGTCGATGCTGCGTCCGTCCGGGGTCGGCATCGGGGCGTCGGCGTTGGTGACCTGGACGTGTGGCTGGAACGTCAGCCGTGGCGTACCACCCTGGCGGAAGTCCATGCCCAGGGTCAGCGCGCCCTGCACGCTGCTGCCATTGGCGCCCTGCCACTGCGAGATCATCGTCACCCCGAACCACGCCACGTTGTTGCCGCCTACCGTGTAGCGGCCGCGCATCAGGTTCAGTTCGGGGTCGGGTATTTCCTTCAGCCCACGCCCCGGTGCGCCGTCAGCCGCCCAGGCGGGCAGCACCGGCAACAGCAGCAGCGTGGCAATCAGAATACGTTGGTACAGCATGATCGAGCCTCCTTCAGAACAGGTCGGCATGGCTGAAGCCGAAATCGACCAGTTCGGCATCGGTGATCGGGCCCTGCCGCGCGTACAACGCACGCGCACTGGGCCGCTCGCTGGGTTGCAGAAGTACCGTGTTGCGATCGAAGTCGCTGCCGATCACGACGAAAACAGCGCGTGACGGCCACGCTTCGTTGAACTCGGCCAGTGACAGGCTGCGGTTGCCCAGGATCGGATCGGCCACTTCAACGATGCCGCCGCGGACCTGTTTGAGCACCACGAAATGGCGGAACCCGCGCACATCCATCAGCACCAGGCCAGGCACGCGCAGCGTGCGCAGCCGATTCTCATCGATACGGTAGCCACGCCCACGCATGCCGAGCGATTCGACATAGCGCTTGATGTCCAGCAACGAGAAGCCGCGTTCCTTCACCATCTGCGGATCGGACACGCCCATCATGCCTTCGATCACCGTCGATTCATTGGTGTCCAGGTGGTAGGCGTAACGCAGGATGGTGGCCAATGCGGCCGCGCCACAGCTGTAATCGGTGTGCTGCCGCACCAGGTTGCGGTAGCGCCGCTCCTGCATGCTTTCCACCTTCTGCTGCATCAGCGCGCCATTGGGCAATATTCCGGTGAACGCAACATCGCCTGCCCACGCATGGGCGCTGCCCAGCAACAGCAGGCACGACAGCAGGCCGATCCAGCGGCGGTGTGCAGCCATGATGCCCTCCAGCGGAAGGAAGGAGCCCCTGCCCCAAGGGGGAGGAGGAGCAGGGGCTCCCGGGGGAACCCGGCCATTGGCGGATGGCCGGGCTTGTTGCACTCAACGCAGCTTCGCTGCGAAAGCGGTCACGCAGGGAGTTACTCGCCGCCGCCGGTTCCGCCACCGCCACCGGTGCTCGGCTGTGCCACGGCCAGGGCCAGGCTGTTGGCCTGCAGGTTGCCGGTGCCGGAGGCCACGTTCACACCGATGTTGCCCGAGGCGCCGGAGAACGCACTGCCCGACAGCGCCGAGGTGTTGGTCGCATCCACGTTCACCCAGCGGGTGGTGGTGACCGTGCCACTCAGGCTGGCGTACAGGTCGGCCACGCCCAGTTCGACGAACTGGCTGGTGCCGCTTTCGCGCGTGTCGAAGCCCAGGCCGCCGACGCCCTGCCGGTACGGGTTGGGGGTCGCGTTCTGGATATCGCTGTCCAGATCGATGTGGCCGGTGGCATTGCCACCCGGGTGCGGCAGGTCGCCACTCCAGGTATCCAGATAGTAGTTGGCCATCTGGTAGGCATTGCCGCGGCCACTGTAGGTGCCGGCGCCATAGGCCAGGGTCAGGCCGCCGATGTCGCCGCTCATGCCGACCTGCACCGTATCGGTGTAGGACTGCACGAAGCCGGCATTGCTCACGGCGTTGCCGCTGGAGATCTGGTTGGAACTGATGCTGGACTGGGCCACCGCGCTGGTCGCCACCGACGCAGCGAGCGCATTCTTCTGCTCGTTGTTGTTGCCCGAGGCGATGTTCACGCCGATGTTGCCCGACGCACCCCCGAAGGCATTGCCCCCCAGGCTGGCGGCGTTGGTGACGCCGGAGTTCATGGTGGTATTGCCCATGCCGGCCTGGTTGACGAACACCTCGGCGTCGGCCATGCCGAAGCTGAAGGAGGCATCGGCCGCCGACAGCGAAGCCGCGTTGTCCTGCGCGTTGTTGTCACCGGCCACGACGTTGAAGCCGAGGTTGCCCGATGCGCCCGAACCCACGTCATCGGCAATCGAGGCACTGTTGGTGACCAGGCTGTTGGAGCCCAGGTTGTTGCTGACCGACTGGCGGTTGTCGATGACGGCAATGGCGGCCGAATCCAGGTCGATGTTGCCGGTGATGGTCGGATCGCCCGAGAAGTTCACATCACTGCTCAGGCGCAGATCCTTTTCCAGGTTCACGTCGACGCCGTGGTTGTTCTTTTCCTGGCGCTCGTCTGCCTGGATGTTGCTGTTCTTCTGTACCTGCTCGTTCACCGTGCGGTTGCGGCTGACGTTGGAGGAGTCGGTGTTGCTGCGTACCGTGGTGCTGGTACGGGTCCAGTTGCGGACCTCGTTGTCGGTGTGGTTGTGGGTGTCGTTGCGGGTCTCGGTCACGACATGGTTGTGGTTGATGTTCGCGCTGGCGTTCTGGTTGTCCCAGCCGTTGGCCGCAGCCGCGGTCGAGGCAGAAGCAATTGCCATGGCGAGCAGAGACTGTTTGACGGTCGCTTTCATGGTGCCCTCTCTCATCAGTGATACATCGGGTGGTGGGTGGTACTCACGGGTTGCCCTGGACGACCAGGCCAAGCACGTTGGCCGTGTCATTGCGGGCTCCCGCGATCTGATTGAGTTGCAGGACACCGTCGAAGCCCCGCAGCGCCGTGGCGGAAACGCCGACACTGCGGATACCCGCCGCAACACCGTCACCGGCGTCGCCCTGCCCCCCTGCTGACGCGATGTCCGACGCCGCCAAAGCCGCGTCGTCGGTCTCGCGTATCCCTTGCCGGGCCAGCGTCGCGCTGACGACGTTGAGCGTCGTGTTGGCGATGCCACTGGCCTGGTTGATCGATGCGATGCCACTGGCGCCCTCCAGCGCCTGGCCCTCGATGTGCGCACTGGCCTGCAGTGGCCCGGACAGCACCACCTCGGCGTAGCGCCGCTGGCGTGCGTCGATGGCCACGTTGGCCCGGTCGCCGGTCGCCATGCCCTGCAGATTGGCCTGGAGGTTCAGGTCCCCGGCGGCCTGGTTGACGCTGATGGCACCGCTGGCACCGGCCAGCGCACGGTCGCCGATGCGCGCCACGTCCAGGTAGGACAGCATGCCGCTGTAGTCGTCGGCCCACGCCCATGCGGGTGCACCGGCCAGCATCAGCAGCAATGCGCCGCGCGCTGCACGCTTCACTTGCCACCGCCCTGCGGCGCTGCCGCACCCAGCGGAAACTGGGCCAGCGCACCGCGGACGGTATCGCCGATGCCGCGGGTGGTATTGCCCACTGCACCCAGCGGGCCGCTCATCGCACCGCCCAGGCTGTTGCCGCCGAGCGTGCCGTCGCTGGAACGACCCAGCGTGCCGCCGAGCGCCTGATGGGTTACCCGCTCCACGGTGGTACCGCCGGGTACGGCCACAGGCCCGGACTGGCCCGCGCCGAGCCCGGCATAATCGTCATCGCTCAATTCGTCCATGCCACCAGAGCCGCCAGTGCCCAGAGCGGTGGCGATCTCACGCTGCGGTTTGGGATCGGCGATCAACGCCATTCCGGGCGGCGCCATGCGATAGGCCGGACGTGCGGCCACATCGCGCAGAAGCACGATCTCGCCCGGCTGCGGCTTCACGCCCTGGCGCGCACCCGATGCAGCCGCCGCCAGCGGGCAGGCCAAGGCCAGCAGCAGTGCAAGCTGGCGGACCGGGTAACCGAGGTGGGTGGTGCTGCTGTCCATGCCGCTCTCCCGTTGCGTATGCGCAGGGACAGAGCAGTTTCCGTGCCAACGTCCAGACCGTGGGTGGGCAAGCGCTTCAGCCGGTTGCCGATACGCACGTTGAAAGCACAGTGTTACAGAAGCGTTCGGATATCGTTTGCCTTAACGCGCAGGAAACAACACGGCACAAGGCCCGGCGGGGGCTGTATCAGCGGTGTTACAGGTGCTGATACACCCCGTTGCAGTGCCGCTTCAGCTGCGCGGCGGCGCCGGGTCAGGATCATCCAGGCCGACATTGGTGGACGGGTTGTCGTACACCGCCTGGTCCAGCAGGCCGGTTTCCTTGGCCACGATCACCGGCACCAGCATCTGGCCCGTCACGTTCGTCATCGTGCGCATCATGTCCAGGATCCGATCGATGGCATACAGGTAGCCGATGGTTTCCAGTGGCAGGTTGGCTGCGCTCAGTACCACCGTGGCCATGATCACGGCGGTACCCGGCACGCCAGCCGTTCCGAAGCTGCCCAGCACCGAAGCGATCAGCACTACCACGTACTGCTCCGGGGTCAGCGGCACGCCGCTGTACTGCGCGATGAAAACCGCGCACAGCGCCGGATAGATCGCACCGCAACCGTCCATCTTGATGCTGGCGCCCAGCGGCACCGCGAACGAACCGTAGTCCTTGTTCACGCCCAGGTTGTGGGTGATGGACCGCAGCGCTACCGGCATGGCGGCGAAGCTGGAGGAACTGACGAAGGCCACCTGCATGCCCGGCGCGGCACCGCGGAAGAACTTCAGCGGGTTCAGGCCGTGCGCCAGCAGCAGCGCGCTGTAGACCACCACGATGTGCAGCGCGCAGGCCACGTACAGGGCCAGCACGAAGTGGCCCAGCGGCAGCAGCTTCTCGAAGCCGTAGCTGCCGACCAGGCCGGCGATCAGGCCGAACGTGCCGATCGGGGTGACTTCCAGCACGAAGCGCGTCACCTGGATCATGATGTCGCTCATCTGGCTTACCAGCCTGCGCGCCTCGGTCACCTTCTCGCCGAGCTTGACGATGGCAAAGCCGACCAGGCCGGCGAAGAAGATCACCGGCAGGATCGAACCACGCCCCGCGGCCAGCACGGTCTCGCCCGCGGCATTGACCTTGGTACCGATGCCCGACAGCGCGTAGAACACGTTGGACGGCACCACGTCCAGCAGCACCTGCACCACGCTGGGCACTTCGCGCGGCACATAGTTGCTGGCCATCGACAACTGCAGGCCACCGGCGCCAGGCTGCAGCACGGTGCCTACGCCCAGGCCCACGCATACCGCCAGCGCGGCGGTGATGATGAACCACAGGAAGGTGCGGCCACTGAGTGCGGCAACCGACTTCTGGCCGTGCAGCGAGGAGATGGCATTGATGACCGCGAAGAACACCAGCGGCACCGCGATCATCTTGATGAGGGTGACGTACAGTTCGCCGAGCGGGCCGAACCACGTATCAGCGGCCGGGCCGAGCGCCCAGCCCGCCAGCGCACCGAGCACGAAGCCACCGACCACGCGCTGCCAGAATGGAATCCGCAGCCAGGCAGACACCAGTTTCATAGGCAATCCAGAGGGAAGGAAGGGATGGTTGCACGATAGCGCAAGCCTGCCCTGGGAACGACCGCTCCGCAGGCAAATCAGTGTGTCATCGGCGTGCCTTGCTGGGGCGGGCATAATGAACGTCCCGTTACAGTTTGTGAGATCCCAGCGTCCATGCGTCGTTCCGTCTCCCTGTTGGCCGCCTGCGCCACCACCCTGCTGCTGGGCGCCTGCGCCAGTACCACCCCCGCCTCTGCCCCGGCCGGCCTGGACGTCGCGGTCGATCCGGTGGCCCATCCTGCCGGCGAGACCCCGCAGTGGTGGTACCGCAGCGGCGCCGCCCAGGCGGCCGCCAATGGCGCGATGGCCGGCAAAGCTAAGAACGTCATCCTGTTCCTCGGTGACGGCATGAGCCTGACCACCGTCGCCGCCTCGCGCATCTACGAAGGCCAGCAGAAGGGCGGCTCGGGCGAAGAGAACCTGTTGTCCTGGGAACGCTTCCCGGCCACGGCGTTCAGCAAGACCTACAACACCGACTCGCAGACGCCGGACTCGGCCGGAACAATGACGGCGATCACCACCGGCGTGAAGACCCACATGGGTGCGATCGGTGTCAGTGCCGGCAGCCGCAGCGATTGCGCCGACAGCCTGTCCAAGGGCCTGCTGACCTGGCTGCAGCTGGCCGACAGCGCCGGCCTGGCCACCGGTATCGTGTCCACCGCGCGCCTGACGCACGCCACCCCGGCCGCCACCTACGCGCACTCGCCCGAGCGCAACTGGGAAAACGACACCGACCTGACCGACGCGGCCAAGGCCGCCGGCTGCAAGGACATCGCCCAGCAGCTGCTGTCGACCTCGCGCTACGGCCGTGGCCCGCTGGTCGCCCTGGGTGGCGGCCGCGGTGAATTCACCACCGTGGAAGAGCGCGATCCGGAATACGACGACAAGGTCGGCCAGCGACTGGACGGCCGCAGCCTGGTGCAGGAATGGCAGCAGTCGCATCCGCAGGGTGCCTACGTCTGGAACAGCAAGCAGTTGGCGGCCGCCGCCAATGCGCCGGCCATCCTCGGCCTGTTCGAACCGGACCACATGCGCTACGAGTACGAGCGCCCGCAGGATCCGGGCGGTGAGCCGAGCCTGGCCGAACTGACTGCTGCAGCGATCAAGACTCTGTCGCAGCACCAGGAAGGCTACGTGCTGATGATCGAAGGTGCGCGCATCGACCACGCCAACCACAGTGGCAACGCCTACCGTGCGCTGACCGAGACCGTGGCCCTGTCCGACGCGGTGCGCGTGGCCAGCGAACTGACCTCGGCCGACGACACCCTCATCATCGTCACCGCCGACCACTCGCACACCCTCAACTTCGTCGGCTACCCGGCGCGCGGCAACCCGATCCTGGGCAAGGTGAAGGACAAGGGCGGCGAAGACGGTGCCGGCAAGCTGGACTACGCACTGGACGGCAACGGCCAGCCCTACACCACGCTGAGCTATGCCAACGGCCCCGGCCATACCGGCGCGACCAACCAGCAGCCGGCCGGCCCCAAGCGCTACCCGCACAACCCCAGCAGCTTCGAGCAGGCAAACGGCCGCCCGGACCTGCACAGCGTGGACACCGAGCACCCGGACTACATGCAGGAAGCGCTGGTGCCGATGAAATCCGAATCGCACGGTGGCGAGGACGTAGGCATCTGGGCGCGCGGCCCGGGCAGCAAGGCCATCCGCGGCACGCTGGAACAGAACGCGATCTACCACATGATCGTGCAGGCCACCCCGGCCCTGCGCGAGCGCCTGTGCCAGGCCGGCACCTGCGACGACAAGGGCGTGCCGGTGCAGCTGCCCGCGCCGACCGCCTTCGAGCGCAAGGCCGAGGCGCAGTGACGGGACGACCGGCTGCCACCAGCGGCCGCCACGTGCGGTCGCTGGTGCTGTGCGGCCTGCTGGCCAGCAGTGCGGCGGGGGCGCAGGCGTCGGCGTGCATGCAGCTGACGGAAGAACAGGGTCTGGTGGACCTGCCCGGCTGCGAGGCGGAAGGACACCAGCTGAAGCTCAGCGCCGACGCGCTGAAGGGTCTGGAGTACGACGCGCACGGCCTGGCGGTTGTGCATGCCGATGGGGGCTTCCACTACGTGGACCGCAGCGGCCGCAGCCTGCCGGTGCTGGCCTGGGACAACGGCGCGGACACGCCGCAGGAAGGCCTGCTGCGCGGGCGCGTGGGTGACCGGGTGGGCTACTTCGACCTGCAGTTACGCCAGGTGATTCCGGCGCTGTTCGATTTCGCGTGGCCGTTCGAGGATGGCGTGGCGGAGGTCTGCAACGGGTGCCGGCGCGGCGCGCCGGATGGCGATGGGCATACGCCGATGGAAGGCGGCGAGTGGTTCCGCATCGACCGCACGGGTCGTCGGGTGAAGTAGGTTCTTTTTGCAGGGCTGCGCCCTGCACCTGCTCAACGTCAAAGGCAACAGCGGGCTATCCGCGGGGTGGCGGGGCACTGTGGGTTTGCGGGGACGGCGCAAGTACGTCCATGTAGCCTTGGTCGCGCCATCCATGGCGCTCACACCCCGCAAACCCACAGTGCCCCGCCTTCGACAGGTTCACGCGGCTGTTGGTGGGTG
>NZ_JBNNHG010000040.1:0-1169 GCF_050268705.1 Stenotrophomonas sp. NPDC077659
GCGGCGCCGGGCGTGGGCAAGACCTACACCATGCTGACCCGCGCGCAGGAAAAGCCCGAGGAAATGGGCGTCCTGCAGGAACGCATCACCTCGACCAAGAACGGTTCGATCACCTCGATCCAGGCCGTCTACGTTCCCGCGGATGACCTGACCGACCCGTCGCCGGCGACCACCTTCGCCCACCTGGACTCGACCGTGACCCTGTCGCGTTCGATCGCTTCGCTGGGTATCTACCCGGCCGTCGATCCGCTGGATTCCACCAGCCGCCAGATGGACCCGCTGGTCATCGGCCACGAGCACTACGACACCGCCCAGCGCGTCCAGCAGACCCTGCAGAAGTACAAGGAACTGAAGGACATCATCGCCATCCTGGGCATGGATGAACTGTCCGAGGAAGACAAGCAGGCCGTGTCGCGCGCCCGCAAGATCGAGCGCTTCTTCAGCCAGCCGTTCCACGTGGCCGAAGTGTTCACCGGTTCGCCGGGCAAGTACGTGCCGCTGAAGGACACCATCCGTGGCTTCAAGGCCATTGTCGATGGCGAATACGACCACCTGCCGGAGCAGGCGTTCTACATGGTCGGCGGCATCGAAGAAGCGGTTGAGAAGGCCAAGAAGATGGCTGAGAAGGCCTGATCATGAGCACCATTCGTTGCGACATCGTCAGCGCTGAACAGGAAATCTTCCGTGGCGAAGCGACCCTGGTCGTGGCGACCGGTGAGCTGGGCGAGCTGGGCATTGCGCCCAAGCACGCCCCGCTGATCACCCGACTCAAGCCCGGCAAGGTCGTGGTCACCACGCCGAACGGCGAGCAGCTGGATTTCGCCATTTCCGGCGGCATCCTGGAAGTGCAGCCGCAGGTGGTGACCGTGCTGGCCGACACCGCGATCCGCGCACAGGACATCGACGAAGCCTCGGTCCGTAAGGCCAAGGAAGAAGCCGAGCGTATCCTGGCCAACCGCGGTGAAGCCATGGAAGTGGCCGAAGCCCAGCAGAAGCTGGCTGAGGCCGTGGTGCAGCTGCAGGCGCTGGAGCGTCTGCGCAAGACCCTCAAGCACTGAGGTTCGCGCCCTACCGCAGAAACGCCGGCCACGTGCCGGCGTTTTTGTTTGTGCGGTCGGCGCGGTAAAACCAACGGCGCGACAGATCGACCGGGCAAAAACCGACGGGGA
>NZ_JBNNHG010000040.1:1265-3456 GCF_050268705.1 Stenotrophomonas sp. NPDC077659
GGGTAGAGTCGACCGTTGGTCGACTATCGCGCGCCGCGCGGGTTTTCAGCGGCATCCCAGGAAGAGCAGTCGACCAACGGTCGACTCTACCGGATGCTCAAGCACTCACGTCCGCGCCGTACCGCAAACGACGGGGTAGAGTCGACCGTTGGTCGACTATCGCGCGCAGCGCGGGTTTTCAGCGGCATCGCAGGAAGAGCAGTCGACCAACGGTCGACTCTACCGGGTAGGTTTCCCTACGGCGTCGACTCTCCCCCTCCCTCAGCGGTACACCACATAGCGCAGCAGCACGAACGACACCCCGGCCAGCGCGCCTTCCACCAGCGGCTTGGCCAGCCAGGCGTATTGCAGGCCCAGCGCGTGGTCGGCCGCAGCCACCAGCAGGGTGCTGCCCGCAGTCAGCAGCAGCCACAGCGGCAGGAACCGGGCGAAGCGTCGCCAGCCCAGGCGCTGCCGGCCCTGCGCATCGGCGAAGGTGAACCGCCCGTTGAGCCAGAACCCCAGCAGCATGCCGGCCAGACGCCCGGCAATGTTGCCCGGCACTACCGGCAGGCCAGCCGCAGTGGCGGCGACGAACACCAGCCAGTCCAGCAGCAGCTGCAGCAGGCCGATGATGAGATAGGAGCTTCCCTGGCGCAGCAGGCGCATGTTCGCGATGAAGGCGGGCAGGCCGCCATGTTAACGGCCAACGCTCTAGAATCAGCGGCTACGACTCACGGACTGTTTCCCATGACCCAACCCCTGCACGTCATCATCCTGGCCGCCGGCGCTGGCAAGCGCATGAAATCGGTGCTGCCGAAGGTGCTGCAGCCCATCGCCGGCCGGCCGATGCTGGCGCACGTGATTGCAGCGGCGCGGGAACTGCAGCCGGCCGCCATCCACGTGGTGTACGGGCATGGTGGCGAAGCGGTCCGCCAGTACTTCGCCGACCAGCCCGATCTGCTCTGGGCCGAACAGGCGCAGCAGCTGGGCACCGGCCACGCGGTGGCCCAGGCCATGCCGGAAGTGCCCGATGCGGCCCAGGTGCTGGTACTGTACGGCGATGTGCCGCTGATCCGCGCCGATACGCTGCGCAACCTGCTGGCCCAGCCGGGCCGGCTGGCGGTGCTGGTGGCCGAGCTCGATGACCCGACCGGCTACGGTCGCGTGCTGCGGGATGCGGAAGGCCGGGTCGGCTCGATCATCGAGCAGAAGGATGCCAACGATGACCAACTGCGCGTGCGCACCATCAACACCGGCATCATCGCCGCCGAATCGACCGCGCTGCGCCGCTGGCTGTCTCAGCTGTCCAACAGCAATGCACAGGGCGAGTATTACCTGACCGATGTGTTCGCCTTCGCTGCGCACGAGTACACCCCGGCGGAGATGGCCCTGGTGGCCGACGCGCAGGAAGCGGAAGGCGCGAATGATCCCTGGCAGCTGTCGCAGCTGGAACGCGCCTGGCAGCGTCGTGCAGTGCGTGCGCTGTGCGCGCAGGGCGCACGCGTACTGGATCCGGCACGACTGGATATCCGCGGCGAGGTCACTGTCGGCAGCGACGTGCTGATCGATGTCGATGTGATTCTTGAAGGCAAGGTCGACCTGGCCGACGGCGTGACTGTCGGGCCGTTCACCCGCTTGAAGGACGTGCGCCTGGGGCCGGGTACCGAAGTGCGCGCGCACTGCGATCTGGAAGGCGTGGTGACCGAAGGTGCCGCGCAGATCGGCCCGTTCGCGCGCCTGCGTCCTGGCACGGTGCTGGCCGATGGCGTGCACGTGGGCAACTTCGTGGAAACCAAGAAGGTCACTCTGGGCGTGGGCAGCAAGGCCAACCACCTGACCTACCTGGGTGACGCAGTGGTCGGCAGCAAGGTGAACATTGGTGCCGGCACCATCACCTGCAACTACGACGGGGTGAACAAGTCGACCACGACCATCGGCGACAACGCGTTCATCGGTTCCAACAGCGCGCTGGTAGCGCCGGTGACGATTGGCGAGGGCGCTACCATTGCCGCCGGTTCGGTCATCACCCGCAACGCACCGGACGGCAAGTTGACCCTGGGCCGCGCACGGCAGGAAACCATCGAAGGGTGGAAGCGGCCGGTGAAGAAGTCCTGAGGCACCGCCGCTGTTGGTAGCGGCCGACCTTGGTCGGCCTTATCCACGCATGGCGTGGATCTACCGGGGCGTCCACGCGTGGGGTGGATCTACC
>NZ_JBNNHG010000040.1:3551-28999 GCF_050268705.1 Stenotrophomonas sp. NPDC077659
TACCGGGGCATCCACGCGTTGGGTGGATCTACCGGGGCATCCACGCGTTGGGTGGATCTACCGGGGCATCCACGCGTTGGGTGGATCGACCGGGGCCATCCACGCGTGGCGTGGATCGACCGGGTGGGCGCGGTCCAGTAGATCCACGCCATGCGTGGATAGGGCCACCCGTCAGCTGACCGGAAGCAGAATCGACACGCACAACCCACCATCACCGCGGTTCTGCAGTGATACCCGTCCACCATGGGCTTCGACGATCTCGCGGGTCAGTGCCAGGCCCAGGCCGGTGCCGTTGCGCTTGGTCGAATAGAACGGCATCAGCGCGTTCTGCAGCACCTGCTCGTTCATGCCCTTGCCGCGGTCCAGCACATCCAGGCGCAGCCACTGCGGCAGCCGCGTCAGCTGCACCTGCACATCGTCGTTGGGTGGATCGGCTTCGGCGCAGGCTTCATGCGCGTTCTTCAGCAGATTCAACAGAGCCTGGCCGAACTGGGCGATGTCGATGCGGCTGCTCAGTTCTTCATCCGGCTCGCGCTCCAGGGTGAACGGAATCTGCTGGCGGAGGCTGGACAGGAACGGTGCCCAGTGCACGGTCTGCAACTGTGGCTGCGGCAACTTGGCAAAGCGCGCATAGCCGCGGATGAAGCCTTCCAGGTGGCGCGCGCGGTCTTCGATGGTGCTGAAGATCTCGGGCAGGCGGTCGAAGCGTTCGCGCTTGACCAGCTCGCCACCGGAATGGGCCAGTGAGGCAATGGGCGCCAGCGAGTTGTTCAGCTCGTGGCTGATCACCCGGATGACCTTCTTCCAGGTCTGCACTTCCTGGCGGCGCAGTTCGGCGGTCAGCTGGCGTACCAGCAGCAGATCGTGCGGGCGGCCGTTCAGATGGAAGGCGCGCCGCGACAGGTGGTAGACCTGTTCGTCGTCCTCGTCCGGCTCGATGCCGTCCTCCATTTCCGCGCGCACCGCAAACAGGCTGTCGCCACCGCGGGCGATGGCATCGCGCAGTTCCACCGGCAATTGTTCCAGTACCTCGTCCATGCGCTGGCCTTCCAGCTTCCAGCCACCGTGAAGCAGCTTGCGCGCGGCCAGATTGGAAAACACCACGCGGGAAACGCCATCGCCACCGGCCGCGATCAGCAGCATCGCCACCGGTGTGTTCTGCACCATGGTGTCCAGCAGCAGTTCGCGCTGCACCAGGCCCTGGCGCTGCTCGCGCAGCACATCGCCCAGTTCACGGTGCGCTTCCACCAGGTCGCCCAGTTCGTCGTTGCCTGGCCAGTACACGCCGAAGTTGAATTCACCATCGCGGTAGCTGCTGGTGGTGCCGGCCAGCGCCCGCATCAACGAGCGCACCGGCGCGGTAGCGCGGCGCAGCGACCACCACATCAGCGCCAGCAGCACGGCCGTGGAAATACCCGTCACCCACCAACCGTGGTTCATCCAGTACGCCAGCAGCCACGGCAGCGCGGCAGCCAGCGCCAGCACCGGCAGCAGGCGCAGGAACAGGCGGAGGGTGAAGGAGCGTCGCTTCATTCGCGCGGAATGCCGTGGCGGTCCATGCGGCGGTACAGCGCCTGCCGGCTCAGGCCCAGCTCGGCGGCGGCCTGGGCGATGACGCCGTGGTTGCGGGCCAGTACGGCTTCGATGCGTGCCCGGTCGGGATCGTTGCCGGCACTCGGTGCCGGGCGCGGCGCAGCCGGCGCGCGTGGCAGGTTGAGGTCGGCCACGTCGATGTGGTTGCCGCTGGCCAGCAGTTCGGCGCGCTGGATGACATTGCGCAGTTCGCGCACGTTGCCCGGCCACGGGTACCGCTGCAGTGCGGCCATGGCGGCGCTGGACAGCGGCTTGCTGGCGGTGAGGAAGCGCTCGGCCAGCGGCACGATGTCGCCGGGGCGTTCGGCCAACGGCGGCAGCACCAGTTCCACCGTGTTGAGGCGATAGTAGAGATCCTCGCGGAAGCTGCCATCGCGGATCATCGCGGGCAGGTCGGCATTGGTGGCGCTGACCACCCGCACCTTGACCTGGCGCTCGCGGTTGGACCCCAGGCGCTCGAAGCGGCCGGTTTCCAGCACGCGCAGCAGTTTCATCTGCCCGCCCAGCGACAGGTTGCCGATTTCGTCCAGGAACAGCGTGCCGCCGTCGGCCGCTTCGAACTTGCCCTCGCGCGCCTTGTTGGCGCCGGTGTAGGCACCGGCTTCGGCACCGAACAGTTCGGCTTCGATCAGCTCGGAGGGCAGGGCGCCGCAGTTGACTGCCACGAAGGGTCCCTTGGCCACCAGCGAGTTGGCCTGGATGATCTGCGCGATCTTTTCCTTGCCCGCGCCGTTGGCGCCGGTGATCAGCACCGGCAGCGCCGAACGCGCGACCTGGCAGGCCAGGGCGATGACGCGTTCGCTGGCGGGGTCGGCGAACACGGCGCCGCACAGGTCGTATTTTTCCTCCAGCGCACTGCGCTGGCGCTGCTCGCGCGCGCGGCGCTGGTCCAGTTCGCGACGCGCTTCGGACAGTTCCAGAAGATTGTTGACCGTGGTCAGCAGCTTGCGGTCATCCCAGGGCTTGGCCAGGTAATCGGCAGCGCCGGCCTTGACCAGGTCGACCGCGCTGCTCAGGTGCGTCCAGGCAGTGAGCAGGATGACCGGCAGGTCCGGGTGGCGCGCGCGGATCTGTGCGAACAGGGCCTCGCCCTCCTCGCCGGAGGTGGTGTCCTCGGTGAAGTTCATGTCCTGGATGACCAGGTCGATGGCGTTCGCCTCCAGCATCGCCAGGCCCTCGGCCGGACTCTGCGCCTGCAGGGTGTCGATGTCATGCAGGGAGAACAGCACGTCCAGGGCGGTGCCCACGCTGGCGTTGTCGTCGATGATCAGGATCGCGGGCATGGAAGCATTCTGGGAAAGGGATGGGCAGCGCCGAGAGAGCCGGGACCGGCAGGCGCTACCCGTCAAGCATAGCCAAACCCGTGGCCGCGCAGGGCCAAGGGACGTCAGTGCCGCGGCGGCGGCGGAGGAGGTGGTGGCGGCGGTGCCGGAGGCGGGACCAGCACGGCCTTCCAGGTAACCACGGCCACCGGCACGCTGAGGGTCTGGCCGTCGCGGCGCAGCAGCAGATAGGCCTGCGCCTTGCCGGCCTTGCCCAGCGCGTCGGCCAACTGGTCGATCTGCCGCACCGGGGTGTCATCCACCCGCAGGATGCGGTCGCCGCGGCGCACGCCGAAGCGTGCTTCGGGGCTGACCGCCTCGACTTCCACCTGGCCTTCGGTGGAGCGCAGTGCCAGGCGCGCGCCCTCCTGCTGCCAGTTCATCGTCTGCACCGTGCTGCTGCCGGCAAGTGCCGGCAGCGGCAGCGGCAGCCAGAGCGTCAGGGCCATTGTCAGCATCAAGGCGCGCATGTTCACGCCCCCCGGGTGGCAACGGCGGGCGGCACGGCGGCGGCGCGGCGGGCCGGGCCGAACACCGCGATCTGGCCCAGCACCCACAGCAGTACCGCGCCCAGCGGCAGGTACAGCAGCGGCATGCGCGGCAGCTCGTACATGTTCATCAGCGCCAGGTTGATCGCATACGCCGCCAGCATGCCCAGCACGATGCCCAGTGTGGCCAGCAGGAAGTTCTCGGTCTGGAAGTAGCGCAGGATCTGCCCACGGGTGGCACCCAGCGCACGGCGGATGCCGATCTGCTTGCTGCGCTGCTGCACCCAGAAGCTGGCCAGGCCGATGATGCCCAGCGCGGTGACCACCAGCAGGGCGATACACACCGTCACCAGCAGGCCGACCATGGCGCGGTCGTTCTTGAAGTAGTCGTTGCGCTGCTCCTCATAGGTTTTCTTGTCGCGCATCAGGCGGTTGGCATCGTTGCGCTCCAGCGCAGCGACGGCGGCCTTGAGCACTTCATCGCGGCGCTCCGGGCTGGTGCGCAGCATGTACGTGCCCCCCTCGTCGAAACCGCGGCGC
The DNA here is from genome assembly GCF_050268705.1 of Stenotrophomonas sp. NPDC077659. Lineage (NCBI taxonomy): Bacteria > Pseudomonadati > Pseudomonadota > Gammaproteobacteria > Lysobacterales > Lysobacteraceae > Stenotrophomonas > Stenotrophomonas sp. NPDC077659. Next base: position 7,495 of record NZ_JBNNHG010000040.1, read on the forward strand.
AGCGGCATCAGCATCGAGTCGGTCCAGTTGTCGGCCCAGCCGGTGGGCGTGGTCAGGGTGTCGACGATGCCGATGACGTGCAGCGGCTGCTTGCCCATGTAGTAGGTCTTGCCCAGCGCACTGCCGTCGGGTTCCATCTTCGCGGCGGTGGCCTGGGTGAAGATCACCGGGATCGCCTTGTCCGTGGAACCGGCCTTGCTGACCGTGGCGTAGTCCATGTACTCGTCGGGCTGGAAGTCACGCCCGGCGATGATGTTGATGCCCAGGGTGCGGATGCCATCCTCGGACATCGTGTACATGGAGGCTTCGGTGGTCGGCCGTTCCTGCTCCTGCTGGCGCTGGATGCTGCTGCTGGACGAGCCGCCGCGGAACGGCAGCTGGTTGATGATGGTGGCACTGGTAACGCCGGGGATGGCGCGCAGCGCCGCCAGGTCCTCGCGGGTGCGGGCCATGCCGTTGGTCTGCTTGCCGATGCCGCTGACGCGGACCATCACCAGTTCGTTCTCGGCCAGGCCGCTGGGCATGCTGATCTTTTCCACGCGTTGGCTGACCAGGAACAGCGCATTGCAGACGATGGCGCAGGTCAGGGCGACTTCCAGCACGATCAGGGTGGCGGCGGTCTTGTGCCGGCGCAGGGTGCTGAGGATGGGGCGGATGTCCATGGGAGTCCTCGTTCCGGTGCTTACTGCGACTTGAGCTGGATGGCCGGGGTGACCTGCATCGCACGCCAGGCGGGCAGGAAACCAGCGGCAATGCTGGCAAACAGGGTCAGGCCGATGGCCAGCAGCAGCATGCTGCCGTCCAGATGGGCCAGCTTGGCGTAGTCCACCGGCTGCTGGCGCACGGCAAACAGGCCGAGCAACGCCACGCCGATGCCGAGCACACCCCCCACCACGCCCACGGCACCGGCTTCCACCAGGCACTGCAGGAATATCTGGCCGCGGCTGGCGCCCAGCGCACGGCGCACGCCGATCTCGCCGCTGCGGCGCAGGAATTTGGCCAGCAGCAGCCCGACGGTGTTGACCAGGCATACACCCAGGAAGCCCAGCGCCAGCCACAGCTGCAGGCGCACATCGCTGGGCACCGCGCCGTTGAAGTCCAGCCATTCCATCACGTTGCGCAGGCGCACATTCGGTGGGCGCTCGAAGCGTCCGGCCTCGCGCTGCTGGCTGGAATAGTTTTCCAGATAGCGGCGGTAGTCATAGGCCTTGGCCGGGTCCACTTCCACCCAGTACTGCAACCAGGTGCACGGCGCGTTCAACGAATAGCTGTCACGGTCGGGGTTCTCGCCGAAGCAGTTCATGTTGCCGCTGCTGCCCAGCTTCATGTCGAGGGAAGTGGACATCGGCAGCAGCAGATCCTCATCCTTGCCGTAGCTGCCGGTGGTGAGGTCGAAGAACTGCGGTTCGGGATTCCATTCCTTCATCACGCCGACGATGCGGAAGCTCTGGCCATCCATGCGGATGTCCTTGCCCACGCTGTTGCCGCCCTGGTACAGCTTGTCGTTCAGCGCCTTGGAAATGACCACCACGCGCGCGCGGCCCTCATCGTCCTGGCGGGTCCAGGGGCGGCCGTACTGCATCGGCACGTTGAACATCGGGAAGAAATCGGCCGAGGTCCAGCGGGTATCGATGGAGAACGGCTGCAGCGTGCTGCCTTCCGGCTCGATGGTGCCGCCACCGGCACTCATCAGCGCCTGCCGCTCGGCCTTGCCTTCGCGCAGCAGCGCTTCGCCATCGAAGCGGGTCATCTGCGTATTGGGTTCCTCGCCGGGCACGTAGCCACCGCGGGGGCCCGGGTCCAGCTGCACGTAGAACAGGCGATCACTCTTGTCCGGAATGGGATCGCCGGAGAGCACGTGGAAGACGGTCAGCGTGGTCATGGAGGCACCGATGCCCAGCGCGATGGCCACCACCATCAGTGCGGTGAGGACCTTGTTGCGGCGGAAACTGCGCGCCGCCAATCGGGCGTAGTAGGCGAACATGGTCAGGCCCTCACTCGTTGACGGCGACGATGCGGCGCGGGGTGGCCAGCACCGGCTCGCGCACCAGGTCGGTCACCTGGCCATCGACGATGTGCACGTTGCGCTGCGCGCGGGCGGCCAGTTCCGGGTCATGGGTGACCATGACGATGGTGGTGCCGGCAGCGTTGATCTCTTCCAGCAGCTCCATCACACCGCGTGCCATCTGCGTGTCCAGGTTGCCGGTCGGTTCGTCGGCCAGCAGCAGGCGCGGGCTGCCGGCCAGGGCGCGGGCGATGGCGGCGCGCTGCTGCTGGCCGCCGGACAGTTCGTTGGGGTAGTGCTTCATGCGCGAGCCGAGGCCGACCTGGGTCAGCGCCTTCTCGATGCGCTCGCGGCGTTCGCCGGCGCTCATCTTCCGGTAGCGCAGCGGCACGTCCACGTTGTCGAACAGGTTCAGGTCGGGGATCAGGTTGAAGCCCTGGAAGATGAAACCGATCTTCTGGTTGCGCAGGCGGCTGCGCGCATCATCGCCCAGCGTGCTCACGTCCTGGCCGTCAAGCAGGTAGGTGCCGCTGGTAAAGGTTTCCAGCAGGCCGGCGATGTTGAGGAAGGTGGTCTTGCCGGAACCGGACGGGCCGGTGACCGCTACGAATTCGCCTTCCTTCACCTGCAGTTCCAGCGAGCGCAGTGCATGGGTTTCCACCTGTTCGGTACGGAAGACCTTGGCGACCGAACGCATTTCGAGCATGTACATGAGGTGTCCTCTCTCCAGGATGTGTCAGTTGACGGAGACGCGTTCGGCGTCCTTGAACAGGTCGCTGCCGGAGACCACGATGCGGTCGCCCGGCTGCACACCCGACTTGATTTCCACTTCGCCCAGGCTGCTGACGCCCAGTTCCACCGGCCGGCGCACCGCAGTGCGTCCGTCCATCACGTAGGCCACGCCGTTGCCCTGTTCCACGAACGGGCCGCGCTCGACCTTCATCACGTTCCTGCGCGTATCCAGCAGCACGCGCACCGACATGCGCTGGCTCTGGCGCAGGCCTTCAGGCTGAACGGCGGCAAAGCGCACGCGGGCGTTGACCTCGCCGTTGACCACTTCCGGCGATACCGCGCTGATCTCACCGGCAAACGGCTTGCCATTGCCACCAGTCAGCTGGGCGGGCATACCGATGGCCAGATCACGGGCGAAGCTTTCGGGCACCTTGATCTCCACCTCGAACTTGGACAGGTCGACCACGCCCAGCACCGGCGCATTGGCGGCCAGGTTGGTCGCCTGGGTGGCCTGCACCTGGCCGACCTGGCCGTCGAACGGCGCACGCAGGGTCAGCGCGTCCACCTGGCGCTGCACTTCGGCCACCACGGCCTTCTGGCGGTCGGCCAGCAGGCGCTTGTTGCGCGCGTCCAGGTCGGCGCCCTGGCTCTGCAGGCGCGCATCGGTCGTGGCGTTGGCCAGGGTGATGTCGGCCTTCTTCAGGCTGTCCTGTGCCTTGGCCAGATCGATCTGCGGCACCGCGCCACCGTCGTAGCCGCGCTGGTAGCGCTGCAGGTCGCGGTCGGCGGCCTGCCGTTCAATGCTGGCCTGGTAGGTTTCCTTGCGCGACTTGGCACGGGCCAGGGTGGCGTCCAGCGCGGCACGGCTGGCTTCGGCCTCCAGACCAGCCAGCGTGGCCTGTTCCTGGGCCAGCTTGCTGCGCAGTTCGGGGCTGTCGATGATCGCCAGCTCCTGGCCCTTCTTGACCACGTCACCGGCCACCACCTTCAGGTCCACCGTACCTGCGGAGATGGCATACAGGGTGGGGCTGTTGGCGGCGATGACCCGGCCGTCGGCAGCGATGTCGCGCACCAGGTCGCCGCGCTGCACTTCGGCGATACGCACCCGGCTGCTGTCGAAGGAGCGGCTGGCGTTGGACCAGGCATGCACGGCCCAGCCGATGGCGGCCAGCAGGGCGACCGCGCCCAGGGCCGGCCAGCGGTAGCGGTGCCAGGCCGCACGGGGGGCGCTGGCAGAGGGGGCGGAAACGATCTGGTCCTGGGCAGAGGTGTCGCGGATCATCGGGAGCGTGCCTGTCGGTGGTGACAGCGTTGAAGCACGCTTCGTGCCAAATTTATCTGTTGTTTTTTCAATGGCTTGCGATTTGACTGCGAGTGTCCGGGTGTCCGCGGACACCGTTGCGGACACTTTCATTAAGCGGACAGGGGGGACGAAGCGGACGCCCACGCTAGAATGCGGCGACCGTCTTCAAGGAAAAGCGCGACATGTGTGGAATCGTGGGTGCGATCGCTGATCGCGATGTGGTGCCGATGCTCATCGAAGGGCTGAAGCGGCTGGAGTATCGCGGTTACGACTCCTCCGGCATCGCCGTCATCGACCAGGCCGAGCGCGCAGACGTGCGCCGCGTGCGCCGCACCGGTCGTGTCTCGGAAATGGCCACCGCCGCCGAGGCCGAAGGCTTCAACGCGCAGCTGGGCATCGGCCACACCCGCTGGGCCACCCACGGTGGGGTGACCGAGGCCAATGCGCACCCGCACACCAGTGCCGGCGTGGCGCTGGTGCACAACGGCATCATCGAGAACCACGAAGAGCAGCGCGAGAAGCTGCGCGCGCTGGGCTACACCTTCGAATCGCAGACCGATACCGAAGTGATCGCCCACCTGATGCACCACCACCTGAAGGGCGGCGACAGCCTGCTGGGCGCACTGCAGCGCACGGTGAAGGAGCTGACCGGCGCTTATGCGCTGGCCGTGGTCAGCCGTGCCGAGCCGGACCATTTCGTCTGCGCCCGCATGGGCTGCCCGCTGCTGGTGGGCTTGGGCGAAGGCGAGAACTTCGTCGCCTCCGATGTCTCGGCGGTGATTTCAGCCACCCGCAAGGTCATCTTCCTGGAAGAGGGCGACACGGCCGAGATCCGCCGCGATGGCGTGCAGGTGTTCGACGAACACGACCAGCCGGTCGAGCGCGACGTGCACCTGTCCGACGTGTCGCTGGCCTCGCTTGAGCTGGGCCCGTACCGCCACTTCATGCAGAAGGAAATCCACGAACAACCGCGCGCGCTGGGCGACACCATCGAGGCGGCGATCGACGCCGGTGGTTTCCCGGCCGAGCTGTTCGGCAAGCATGCCGAGGCCGTGCTGTCCGGCATTGAAGGCGTGCAGATCCTTGCCTGCGGTACCAGCTACTACTCCGGCCTGACCGCGCGCTACTGGATTGAATCCATCGCCGGCCTGCCGTGCAGCGTGGAAATCGCCAGCGAGTACCGCTACCGCGCTGCCTATGCGAATCCGAAGCACCTGATCGTGACCATTTCCCAGTCCGGCGAAACGCTGGATACGATGGAGGCGCTGAAGTACGCCAAGTCGCTGGGCCACACGCACACGCTGTCGATCTGCAACGTGCCGGAGAGTGCCATCCCGCGCGCCAGCGAACTGGTCTGCTACACCCGCGCCGGCGCCGAGATCGGTGTGGCCTCGACCAAGGCCTTCACCACCCAGCTGGCCGCGCTGTTCCAGTTGACCGTGGTGCTGGGCAAGCTGCATGGCCGCGTGGATGCCGCGCAGGAAGCCGATTACCTGGAGCAGCTGCGCTTCCTGCCGGGCAGCGTGCAGCACGCGCTGAACATGGAACCGCAGATTGCCGCCTGGGCCGAACGCTTCGCCCGCAAAAGCAGCGCGCTGTTCCTGGGCCGTGGCCTGCATTACCCGATCGCGCTGGAAGGCGCGCTCAAGCTGAAGGAAATTTCCTATATCCACGCCGAGGCCTACCCGGCCGGTGAGCTGAAGCACGGGCCGCTGGCGCTGGTGGACGAGGACATGCCGGTGGTGGTGATCGCGCCCAACGACAGCCTGCTGGAAAAGGTGAAGTCGAACATGCAGGAAGTGCGTGCGCGCGGCGGCGAGCTGTTCGTGTTTGCCGACCAGGACAGCAACTTCAGCGAGTCCGAAGGCGTGCATGTCATCCGTACCCCGCGCCATGCGGGCGTGCTGAGCCCGGTGGTGCACACCATCCCGGTGCAGCTGCTGGCGTACCACACCGCGCTGGCGCGCGGCACCGATGTGGACAAGCCGCGCAATCTGGCCAAGAGCGTTACGGTGGAGTAAGGCCGTCGAGGCCACGGCAGTCCGGCGCGACCCGCATCGGTAGCGCCGGCCCTTGCCCGGCGGGGGCCCGTTCTGTAGCAGCTCGCCGGAATCGCGCGATGCCCCACACCTCAGCTTCGGACGAATGCAAACAGTGGCTGCCAGTTGCCTGCATCAGCTTCCCGTACGGCGTGCAGGTAAATTTTTCGCACACTGCTGTCGTGCGGTGTTGGCCCCCACGAAAAGGGCTGTGCGCCGTGCGACTGCAGGAACAGGTCAGCCATCAGTCGTGAGCAGCGGCCATTCCCATTCGGGAACGGGTGGATGAACGTCAGCTGGTGATGCAGGCGGGCCGCTTGCTCGTCCAGCGGATACGTCTTGAACTCCTGCCAGGCACCCACGTTGTCGAAGAACTGACGGAGCTGCATTGCAATCTGATACGGCGCTACGCCGATGTTGCGCTCAGTGGCCCTGTATCGGCCCGCCCACTCCCACACACTGCCGAACATCTTTTCGTGCAGCTTCCGCAGGAAGGCATCACTGGGCACCACCACATCCTTCCTGCGGATCTCCCGCGCCGCCCAGAGCATGCCGCTGACGACGTTTGCACCTTCAACGTCGTTGAGGTCAGCGCGTGTTGCGACCCACTTCAATTTCAGCCCCTGTGCCTCATCCGGGTCCAGCGGTGTCTGGCCGTCTTCGATCTCGAAATCAAATCCTTGGGGCTCGGCCACTAGATACGATCCCCCCATAGCGCGCTGTCTGGGATCTCGTCCTCGGCCTGTTGGAGCAGATGCTGGCGCAGGTCGGGCGATACCGCCTGGTCCTCAAGCTCCATGTGGGCCGCTGCTCGGTGAATCGTTGCGCCATAGACCTTCAACCGCTGGCGATCGACGGTTTCCTGCAAGGGAGTACGAGGGATCATGAGCACGACCAGTTCACAGTCAAGGGCGTCAGCAGCGCGCCGCAGCGTTTCGATGCGCACTGTTCCGGAGCGCTCGCTCTTCTCCAGTTTGACCACAGTGCTTTGGACTACATCAAGGCGGCGAGCGAGGTCTGACTGCGACATGCCCAAAGCCTCACGAATCGCTGCTATCCAGCCACCCCGGGGGGCCGCGCGAAGTGCTGGCAGGCTCTTACGCAGCGCTTCGCCGCTCTTGTCCAGCTTTGAACGAGCCAGGCGACGCATCTTCGACGCGGACGTTACGGCCATGGATATTTCCTGTATGGACTAATTTTGAGTGAAATATATTCCCTGAAATGCATCAAAATCAACATGAATAGTCCCTTTGGTGAATTATTCTGTGTTAAATATATTCCTGTTATGGAATAATTCATGTGCGGGCCGAGGCCCCCATGCACCGCCCGCCATAGGTACGCGGGCAACATTGGCAGCGCCCGGCCATGCCCGGCCATGCTCGGCCATGCTCGGCGGTATGCCCTCAGGCCGCGTGCACCTGCACATCCACGTATTCCGACAAGCCACGGCAGGCCAGCAGCAGGCCCTCGCGCACGTCGTTGCCGACCTGCTGCGCCTCGTCGCCGTCCACGCGCACGCGTTCGCTGGCGTGCAGCAGTTCCAGCAGCACGGTCAGCCCGGCATTGGCGCGGTGGATGCGTGCAAGCGCCATGCATTGCCCCGTGCTGCGCCCCTTGCGCTGCAGCGGTTGGCCATCGGCCGCTTCCACCTGGCGGATGCGCTGCAGGCTGCCCAGCAGGGTGACGCCTTCCTGCTGGGCGGCAAGCGTGGTTTCCAGCGGCTGGGCAAGTTCTTCGGGCAGTGTGTTGGCGGCTTCGCCCAAGGTGGCGAACAGATACGGGTATCGCGTGGCGCTCATGTCGGCTTCCTTCTGCATGCGGCAAGGAAACCACCCTGCGTGACAGCAAGGGTGGCGGACGGTGCGTGGTTGCAATACCGGTGAAAACCTAGCGAAAAGCCGGCGGGCACGAGTCCCCCACGCACCGCCCGCCATAGGTGCGCGGGCAGAATGCCTGCCGGCGCCACCCACAGAGGATGGCGCCGACAGACCAGCGTAACCGCTAGGTACTTCAGACGGGATTGCAAGCCCGTGCCACCCTTTTCCGGTGACGGTCCATGTTTCGCATGGAAGGCCTTGGCCGCCAATGAGAAAAATTGGAAAGTTCGAAAGTTCTGCAAATAGTCGATTTGTTGCATGCGCAGGCCATGGTGTGCCGATTGCGACATTCCATTGCACCATGGCACCATCTGCGCACGCCGCTGCACGCATCACGGAGGATGCCCGCGCCATCTCTTGAATTCCGATCCGCCCACCCACCTGCGCAATGTCCGCAGCGTCGAGGTGAGCGTCGATCTGCCGCGCTTGTCCAACACGGGCGCGCTTCCAGGTTTCATTCCGCGTGCAGGGCACGCATTACAGGGGGCTGTAGATGAGCAAGTGGCACGTAGTTGCAATGGCAGCGGCGATCAGCCTGTTGTCCGGATGTGCAAGTGTTCCGATGTCGGACAAGGGCCAGCTGGACGTGGCCAAGAGCTTCCCGATACCGGAAGAGGGCAAGGCGGGCGTGTATGTGTACCGCAACTCCTTCGTCGGCCAGGCGCTGAAGAAGGATCTGCGCATCGATGGCGAGTGCCTGGGTGAGACGGCCAACAAGGTGTTCTTCTACACCCTGGTGCCGGGCAACCAGGAACACGTGATTTCCACCGAGTCGGAGTTCTCGCCCAACGACGTCAAGCTGTACACCGAAGCGGGGCGCAACTACTTCATCGAACAGTCGATCAAGATGGGCGTGTTTGTCGGTGGTGCCAAGCTGACGGTGATGCCCGAGGCCGAGGGCCGCCGCCAGGTGGCGCAGCTGAGCCTGGCCCAGCGCGGGCGTTGTTCGAAGTAAGGTAAGCGGGTCGTTCCTGGGTGGCGATGGCTGATGGGCCATCGCCACCGGAGCGCGTACCTGGTATGGGTGCCTGCGCGGCCACCACGCCAAACAACAGTACCCGCCATCGGCGTCGTGGCCACGGCGGGCAGGGGAATGCAATGGAATGCGAAAGTGAGACGTTGCCTGCGGCTCGGCTGCAGCAGTCTGGATCGCAATGGAGCGCACGCTGATGTCGCGACCGAGCTGGGCGCGTGCGCGGTCCGCGCCGTCGCTGCACTGGTGCCTGGGCTACAGGCTGGTGGTCATCGCTGCGATTCTCGCGGTGGTGGTGCTATCGACCGCCACCGGGCTGACGCTATGGGTGCTGCACCTGCAGGAAACGGCGGCACCACTGCCTGAGTGGCTGCGAGCATTGCGCGCGTTGGGGCCGGGAGACGGGTACTCGCGTCGCTCCGGTCTGGGTGTCGTTGCCGCGACCTACTACAGCATTGTGCCGCTGCTGTTTCCGCTGAGTTTCCTGTCGACCTGGGTGTTGGCGACCTACCACGCCGATGGTGTGCTGCGTGAGTGGATCGTGCAGCGGCGAACCCTGGGGGGCGTGCTTGCATGCTGCGTGGTGATGGTCGCGTTCCCGTTGATCGGCGTCCTGTTCCTGAGTACTTTCAACGGTGGCGACTTTCGCCGTCTGCATATCGCCGGTGATCCGTTTTCCTTGCTGTCGGCGGGGTGGATCCCGTTCGTCGCACTCGGGGGCGTCGCCGCGATGGGGCCGTGCGCGGTGCATGCGCTGCGCGCGCAACGCCGCTCTTGAGCCCGGTGTGCCTGGCATCGGCCGCTGAGGCTCACATGGATGGTCATGGCTGCCGGCGGGCAGGACGTGCGCCGGCACTCCGGCGGCATCCGGCCTGCATCCAGACCCCGTTGAACGGGATGCAAGCCGCGCAGGTGTTGAGCCGTTCGGCCGACTGACGGCGGTCAGCTGTTCTCGTCGTCGGTGGCGCCCAGGCTGCCTTCAACCGTGCAGCTCAGATGGGTTTCACCAATGCCACCCATGACGAGGGTGCCCATGCGGGTCGAACGGCGGCCCTTGGCGTCGAGCTTCGCAGCGGCGCGCACGCTCGCTTTGCTGGTGGCAAAGGTGGAGGTGTAACTGGCGCCGGCCTCGCCATCGGGATCGATGTAGAACGAGACATCACGGACCGGCAGACCGAACACGGTGAAGGCAACCGGCGGCTTGATGGCGTCGGTGGTGCTGTAGGGATCGGCGGACAGCGCCTTCCATGCCGCTGAGGCGGTATCCGGCCCGGCGCGGCATTCCAGCGCGGCCTGCAGCATGGGCGCAACGTTCTGCCACTGCGCAGCGTCGATGGCATGCGCGGCGGGCGCGGCCAGCAGGCCGATGATGAGTGGGGTGGCGAATCGGAGGAGGGTCGATGTCATTACAGGCATTCCTTTGCGTATGGGGTCGGAAATTCAACGCGCTGCGCCGCGCATGAACAAGCCGATAGTGCAGTGCAACATCGAAGGCGTACAATCCGCCCCGGCCAGTCGGCTGCTGTAACCCGCCTCCCGCCGTACCCCCTGCAACGCACAGTGCCGGGGTGTTCCGGGGACGACGCTACGGACCAGCGTACTCCCCAGGACCCACGCGTCCGCATGACCTGCCTGTCCCGCTGCCGGGGCCGGGCGCATCGCTGCGCGTGCCTTTCAACCGAATGCTCCCTGTTGTCGTCGCCCCCATGTACGGCCTCCGCGCGCTGCGCGCTTCCGCGTCCCCCCATCTTCCGACCCTCATCGGCGCCAGCGCCGTGCTGCTGTGGAGCCCGACCCTAGGCATGCTGCGCACGATCACCGAGATCTTCGGTGCCGTCGGTGGCGCGGCATTGATCTTCACTGCCGCTGCCCTGTTCTCGGCGCTGATCCTGGGCGTGCCACGCCCCTCGCAGCTGCCACGCCGCTACCTGCTGATCGGCGGCGCGTTGTTCATCGGCACCGAAATCTCGCTGTCGCTGTCCATCGGCCTGGCCCACCACCGCGGGCAGGCGCTGGAACTGGTGATGATCAACTACCTGTGGCCGTGCCTGACCGTTCTGCTGACCGTGCTCACCCGCATGCAGCGCGGCAACTGGCTGCTGCTGCCGGCGACCGTGCTGTGCCTGCTGGGCGTGCTGCTGGTCATCACCGGCGAGGGCGCGTGGTCGCCGGCGATGCTGCTGGCCAATCTGCTCAGCAATCCGCTGGCCTATGCGCTGGCGCTGGCCGCCTCGTGCATGTGGGCCACCTATTCGCTGGTGACCAAGCGCATCGGCGGTTCGCGCAACGCGGTGCCGCTGTTCATGATCGCCACCGCCGTGGTGCTGTGGCTGAAGTACGCGCTGGGTGAGGCGCCGCCGCTGCACCTGCACTGGGGTGGCCTGGCCCAGGTGGCGGTGTTTGGCCTGCTGACCGCCGCTGCTTACTCGTGCTGGAACCACGGCCTGCAGCACGGCAACGTCACCTCGATGGCGATCTTTTCCTACTTCGCGCCGGTGCTGTCGGTGCTGTGGAGCAGCCTGTGGCTGTCGCTGCACCCGGGCCTGGGCTTCGTGCAGGGCGTGGCCTGCGTGACCGCCGGCTCGCTGCTGTGCTGGTGGGCGACCCGGGCGCGGCCGCTGCCGCCCCCGGTGCCGCCGGCCACACATACGGCCTGATGTCGGGCCCGGCGCTCCTGCCGGGCGATCACTCATCCCTTTTCAGTCAGGCAGTTGTGCTTGCCCGGTGAGCTCGTGCTGCGCCGCACGATGTTTCAGTGCGATGACGCTGGTACGTTTTGTGTCCCCCGGTGTCATACAGTGATCGACACCAACGACCGCCAGTAGCAGTGATTGCAAGGGATTTTCATGACGCACAGGCTGAATCGCAAAAAGACACCGGTTACCTTCGCGGCCAGCGCGCTCGCCAGCGCCGTGCTGCTGGCCCTGGCCGGGCCGGCAGCCGCCCAGGACGCTGCGGCGGCCAACCCCACCGAACTGGATGCGGTGACGGTGACCGGCTACCGCGCCAGTGTGGAAAAAGCGCTGGACATCAAGCGCTCGGAAAAGGGCATGGTCGATGCGGTGGTGGCCGAGGACATCGCCAACTTCCCCGATCTCAACCTGGCCGAGTCGCTGCAGCGCATCCCCGGCGTGACCATCACCCGCGATGCCGGCGAAGGCCGCAACATTTCCGTGCGCGGCCTGGGGCCGGATTTCACCCGTGTGCGCATCAATGGGCTTGAAGCGCTGACCACCGTCGGTGGCTCGGACCAGTCCGGCGGCACCAACCGCAGCCGTGGCTTCGACTTCAACGTGTTCGCCTCGGATCTGTTTTCGCAGCTGATCGTGCGCAAGACCGCCTCGGCCGACGTGGAAGAGGGCTCACTGGGTGCCACCGTGGACTTGCGCACCGCGCGCCCGTTCGACTACGACGGCTTCACCTTCGCGGCCAGCGGGCAGGGCAGCTTCAATGATCTTTCCGAAAAGGCCAGCCCGCGCGCAGCGGCGCTGATTGCCGATACGTGGGCCGATGGTCGCTTCGGTGGCCTGCTGTCGGTGGCCTATTCCGAACGCAAGGTCCGCGAGGAAGGCAGCAACACCGGCCGCTGGTACAGCGCCAGCAGCAACGGGGGCTTCAGCCCCAGCTCGCCGTTCACCGCCGGCCTGGCCGACGGCGTGTGGCACCCGTATTTCCCGCGCTACACGCTGCTGGAACACGACCAGAAGCGCTTGGGCGTGACCGCAGCGCTGCAGTGGAAGCCGACCGACAACACCGAGCTCGCGCTGGATGCGCTGTACTCGAAGATCGATACCGTGCGCAGCGAGAAGTACATCGAGGCGATCTCGTTTGCCTACTCGGCGCAGAAGCAGAACATGGTGCTGCGCGACGGCTACATCGACCCGACGTCTGGTGCACTGCTGTACGGCGTGTTCGATGGTGCCGGCGTGCGTTCGGAACAGCGCCGCGATGAATGGAGTACCGAGTTCAAGCAGGTGTCGCTCAGTGGCGAGCACCGCTTCAGTGATGCGTTCAAGGTCAACCTGCTGGTCGGCCATTCCAAGTCCGAGCACGCCAACCCGGTGCAGACCACGCTGATCATGGACAAGACCAACGTGTCCGGCTACAGCTACGATTTCCGCGACAGCTTCACCCGTCCCACCTTCAACTACGGCATCGACCCCACCGACGCCAGCGGCTGGACCCTGGCCGAAGTGCGCCTGCGCCCGCAGTACGCCAGCAACAGCTTCGACAACGGCGCGCTGGATTTCACCTGGAACTTCGGCCCGTCCTTCACCCTGCGTGGCGGCCTGCTGGCCAAGGACTACACATTCGATACCCGCGAGTACCGCCGGCGGAGCGAAACCGTGGTGCCGGCCTTCGCCGATGGCAGCTACACCGTGCCGGCCGCGCTGGTGGACATCGCCCGCCTGGGCGGCGTGGCCGGTTCGCCCGATGCCTGGGCCGTGCCTGACCTGGCCGCGTTGTCGCAGCTGCTGGGCATCTACAGCGGGCAGGGCGTCTACCAGCTGTACGAACGCAATGCGACCCGTCGCAGCGTGGAAGAACGTGACCGTGGCGCGTGGTTGATGGGCGAGTTCGGCTTCGATGTCGGCAGCGTACCGGTGTCGGGCAACGTGGGCGTGCGCCGGGTCAAGACCACCCAGTCGTCCACCGGCTATTCCACCGTGGATGGCGCGATGGTGCTGACCCATGTCTCGCGCGATTACACCGATACGCTGCCCTCGCTGAACCTGGTGGCCGAGCTGGCCCCGGATCTGATGCTGCGCTTCGGTGCGGCCAAGGTGATGGCACGCCCGGGCCTGTCCTCGCTGACCCCGGGCACGACGCTGAGCCTGTCCAGCGGCCACCGTTACGTCAACGGCGGTAACCCGAACCTGGACCCGATACGCGCGCGTACGCTGGACCTGGGCGTGGAGTGGTACTTCCAGGAAGGCGGCCTGCTCGGCCTGGCGCTGTTCCACAAGGACATCGAGAGCTTCGTGCAGGGCACCAGCACGGTCATGCCGTTCACCGCCAGTGGCCTGCCGGCCAGCCTGCTCGATGGCACCGGCGTTTCGCCCAACGAGGATTTCACCTTCACTCGCCCGTTGAACACGCCCGGTGGTGACCTCAAGGGCGCCGAGTTCAACTACGTGCAGCCTTTCAGTTTCCTGCCGGGGCGCTGGAGCAACCTGGGCCTGCAGCTGAACTACACCTGGGTCGATTCGCAGATCCAGTACCTGACCTCCACCGGCGCGGCCTCGCTGAAGACCGACCTGACCGGGCTGTCGAAGAACTCGTACAACAGCACGCTGTTCTACGAAGGCGAGAAGCTGGGCGCGCGCGTGTCCTACACCCATCGCGATGGCTACTACACCCAGGTCCCGGCCAGCGTGCAGGGCTTCAGCTTCCACGGCATGGATGCAGTGGACACGGTGGATGCCTCGATCAGCTGGAAGATCGACGACCATCTGGAAGTCAGCCTGGAAGGCATCAACCTGACCAACGAAACCAGCAACGAATGGGTGGGCACCTCGGCGTGGAAACTGCCGCTGACCTACACCCAGACCGGCCGTGAGTTCCTGCTCGGCCTGCGCTACAGGTTCTGATCGTTGCCACTTACCGCGGGATCCAACATGCGTACTCCATGCCGTCGTTTCCTTCCCCTGGTGATGCTGCTGCTGTGTGCCAGCCTGCCGGCCACTGCCCGCGACTGGGTGGTGGCCGCAGACGGCAGCGGTGACTACCGCAGCGTGCAGGCGGCCATCGATGCGGTGCCCGATGGCAACCGCACGCGCCAGGTCATCGTGCTGCGTGAAGGTCTGTACCGGGGCGTGGTGAAGGTGCCGAAGGAAAAGACGCGGGTGACGCTGCGCGGGGCCGGTGCCGGTGCGTCCGTCCTCAGCTGGAACAACTACGCCGACCTGGTCGACCCGGCCACCGGCAAGGCCATGCGCACCAGTGGTTCGGCCACGGTGTACGTGTACGGCGATGAGTTCATCGCTGAAGACCTGACCATCGAAAACACTGCGGGCAACGTCGGTCAGGCGCTGGCGCTGTATGCGGCCCCGCCGCGCGGGGGCTTCCGCAACGTACGCCTGCTCGGCAACCAGGACACGCTGTATACGCACGAAGGCAGCGTGCTGCACTTCAAGGACTGCTACATCGAAGGTACGGTGGATTTCATCTTCGGCGCGGCCACGGCGCTGTTCGATGACTGCACGATTGTCTCCAAGGGCCGGCTGGGCTGGGTGACCGCCGCGTCCACGCCGGAAGGGCAGCGCTTCGGTTACGTGTTCCGTCGCGCACTGCTGCGCGGCGAAGGCGCGGGCACCGCGTACCTGGGGCGGCCGTGGCGGCCGTTTGCGCGCACGGTGTTCCTGCAGTCCAACCTGGGCCCGCACATCGTGCAGGCCGGTTGGCACAACTGGGACAAGCCCGATGCCGAACGTACCACTTACTACGGTGAGTTCGGCAGCGTGGGTACTGGCGCTTCACCGGAAGAACGTGTGCCGTGGTCGCACCACTTGTCCGGTGATGAGGCCGCGCAGTACACCACCGAGGCGGTTCTCGGCGGCTGGCGGCCGTTCCCCTGACGTTGCACGATTGGGCGGCTGCACGTGCGTCGGCCGCGCGGGGGCGAACTTGAGTGCCTTGAAAAGGCTGCATTCAGCGCCGGTTCCATCCGAAGTGCGATTCTCGAAAGCGTCGACAG
The DNA here is from genome assembly GCF_050268705.1 of Stenotrophomonas sp. NPDC077659. Taxonomy (NCBI): domain Bacteria; kingdom Pseudomonadati; phylum Pseudomonadota; class Gammaproteobacteria; order Lysobacterales; family Lysobacteraceae; genus Stenotrophomonas; species Stenotrophomonas sp. NPDC077659. The sequence continues at coordinate 23,121 of NZ_JBNNHG010000040.1, forward strand.
GTTCCACGACGAAGCGTCCCATCGGTGCCGGTAGTGGCCGTGCAGGGCAGTCGTAGAATCGAATCGTCCGAGGCCCCTGCGGGTTTTCCCTCACTGGCCTCGTTCGCGTTGCAGCACCGTGCCGGCCGATGCAGTTCCGCGGCCGCATTGTGCGCCAGACGTGCGCTGAAAGGTCTGTTCCCGGGGAGGGGGCGATTCGGAAGAGCACACTTTTTTGACTTCAGTGACCTGCACCAGGAAACAAGAATGAACGTCCGCGAACTCCTGCAATCCAAGAAAGAAGCTGTCATCACCATCGATTCGGAAGACACCATCGGTGCTGCCGCCCACAAGATGAGCGCGAATAGAATCGCCGCCCTGGTGGTGATGAAGGACGATGTGCCGGTGGGCATCATCTCCGAGAAGGACATCGTGCGCAGCCTGGCCGATGACGGCCCGCAGGCCGGCCGCCGGGTGATTTCCACCGTGCCGACCACCGGTCTTGAAGGCATCGCACCGGAGGCTACCCTGAAGCAGGCGATGTCCCTGATGACCTACTCGCGCCGCCGCCACCTGATGGTCACCGATGGCAACCGCCTGATCGGCATCCTCAGCCTGGGCGATATCGTGAAGAACCTGCTGGGTGATCTGGAGCTGGAAAAGGCCGTGCTGCAGGACATCTACATGGCCGCCCACTGAGGCGACCTTGCAGGACGGACGAAGCCGGGCAATGCCCGGCTTCTTCGTTTCAGGGCCGCGCAGGAATCAGAAGCTGACTTTCACCGAGTCCGCGCTGTAGGTCGCCGGGCCGTGGTAGACCACTTCGATGTTGTTGCCATCCGGGTCCAGCACGAATGCGCCGTAGTAGCCCGGGTGGTATGGCCGCTCACCCGGCGCGCCGTTGTCGGTGCCGCCCGCCGCCAGAGCGGCTTTGTGGAAGGCATCGACGGTGGCGGCATCGCGTGCCTGGAAGGCCAGGTGATGGCGGCCGGTCAGCTGGCCGGCGGCGGCCTCGCTGCTGGCAGTGGAAATGAACAGTTCGTCGGCCCAGAAATAGTCCGGGCCTTCGCCGGCAACGGGAATGCCGATGGCATCGAACACGGCCTGGTAGAAGCGGCGGCTGGCGGCCAGATCGCGCACGACCAGTTGCAGATGATCGATCAAGCGCCCGCGATGCAGTTCCATCGTTTCCATGCGTACCTCTGCAAAAAGGGGACGGAGGGGATTAAGGCGTTTCCAGCCCAATAGTGCCAGAAACGCCTTAATCCCCTCCGTCCCCTTTTTGGGGTCAGGCGTTGGCGATGATCTCGACCCAGTAGCCGTCCGGGTCCTTGATGAAGGCGATGTTCTTCATGCGGCCGTCGGTCAGGCGCTTCTGGAACGGCACGCCCAGAGCCTCGAAGCGCTGGCAGGCCGCTTCCAGCGCCGGCACGGAGACGCAGATGTGGCCGAAGCCACGCGGGTCGCTGTTGCCGTGGTGGTAGACCGGGCCGTCCTGGGTCTCGGTACCGTGGTTGTGGGTCAGCTCCAGCACGCCCGGCAGGCCGGCCATCCACACGCGGCGGGTGGCATCGTCTTCCGGCACGGTCACGCCGGCCGGCACGTAGGCCAGGAAGTACAGGCTGAACTGGGCTTCGGCGAAGTCGCGCTTGTCGATCAACTGGTAGCCGAGCACGCGGGTGTAGAAGTCCAGCGAAGCGGTGATGTCCTTGACCCGCAGCATGGTGTGGTTGAACACGAAGCCGTGGGTTTCGGCCGGGGCCTGGGCAGCCACGCCGGGAACATCGCGCAGGGCGGGAAGGGTCATGGGGGAAGGTCCTTCAGACAGGGCCGTGATGGCCGGATGGCGCCATTCTACCGGCCACCACCTGATGGCACCGCGACGTACAATGAGCGGATCGCACCGTTCCGTCCTGACAACGATTGCCCGCCATGTCACAGCGTGAATGGGTGGCCGCCGCCATCCGCAAGATCGAAGCCGATTTCAACCGTTCCGCCGATACCCACCTGATCCCGCTGGCATTGCCCGGGTTCGAAGGCATCGACGTCTACCTCAAGGATGAATCGAGCCACCCCACCGGCAGCCTCAAGCACCGTCTGGCGCGTTCGCTGTTCCTGTACGCGCTGGCCAATGGCTGGCTGCGTGAAGGACGGCCGGTGATCGAGGCATCCAGTGGCTCGACGGCGGTATCCGAAGCGTATTTCGCGCGGTTGCTGGGCCTGCCGTTCATTGCGGTGATGCCTGCCACGACCTCGCCGGAAAAGATTGCCGCGATCGAGTTCCACGGCGGCCGCTGCCACCTGGTCGAGCGTGCCTGCGATCTCAACTGCGATTCGGAAAAGCTGGCCCGCGAAACCGGTGGCCACTTCATGGACCAGTTCACCTACGCCGAACGGGCCACCGACTGGCGCGCCAACAACAACATCGCCGAGTCCATCTTCAAGCAGATGGCCGAAGAGCCGAGCCCGATCCCGGAATGGATCGTGTGCAGCCCCGGCACAGGCGGTACTGCGGCCACCCTCGGCCGCTATGTCAGCTACCGCCGCCATGACACCCGCATCCTCTGTGCAGACCCGGAAGTATCGGTGTTCTTCGACGGCTACAAGGCCGCCGTGGCGGGCGAGCCGGACTGGCGCGGGCTGACCTGCAGCGGCGGCTCGCGGGTGGAAGGCATCGGCCGGCCGCGGGTGGAATCGAGCTTCATCCCGACCAGCGTTGATGCGATGGTGAAGGTGCCCGATGCGCTCAGCCTGGCGGCGATGCGCCACGTCAGCCGCCAGATCGGCCGCCGCGTAGGCGGCTCCACCGGCACCAATTTCATCGGCGTGCTGCAGGCCGCGCAGTGGATGCGGGACGCTGGCCGCCAGGGCAGCATCGTCAGCATCCTCTGCGATGCGGGCGAGCGCTATGCGCACAGCTATTACGACCCGGCGTGGTACGGCCGCCAGGGCATCAATGTGGAGGGCGCCGATGCGCAGCTGGCTGCTGCGGTGGCCGGGCAGGGCCTGCCGAAGCTGCCGTGGTGCAGCCTGGAAGCGTTGTAAGGACAATCGGATAGGGGCAACGGGGTAGAGTCGACTGGGTAGAGTCGACTGTCAGTCGACTATCGCGCGCAGCGCGGGGTTTTCGCGATCTGAACGGAGAGCAGTCGACTGACAGTCGACTCTACCTGTCACCGGTCACCTGCCGCGTTCAATACCCCGCATCCATGAACGCATCCAGCAGGGTGTCACGCAGGGAATCGGGAAGGGCCTCGATGTCCATGGCGCGGTCATCCAGATGCAGGTGCGGGTCCAGCACGCTGGCCCGACCCTGGGCAAGGGCCTGCAGCCACAGCAGCACGCAGATCACGAACTCACGCTCATGCCCGGGCTGCAGGTGGCTGGCACCGCGCTCGACCACCTCGAACGGATACCACTCCTGGTTCTCGCTGAACCTGCCGCCCTGGCGTTGCAGTGCCTTCAGCTGGGCGAGATGCCGCGGTGCGTCGTCGCCCGCATCGCACAACGCTGCAATCCATGACAGCTCGTCCGTGGTGGCCGACAAGGCCAGCGACCGGGCGGGTGACGCGGTGGTGCTTGGAGCCAGACCTTCCATGTGGGGCCTCCTCATGACGTACCGCTGCGGTCTCCCCCGCAGCGCCAGCTTCGGCGCGGACCCGTAAGACCGACGTGAATACCGGGGGTCGCGGGAAAGCTCCATCCACGCAGGGCGTGGATCTACTGGACGTGCCCCTTGTCTGGCGGCCCGGCCAGCGCCATATGGACAGGGATGCCCGCCTGCCGGGCCCGTTTCCTGGAGATCTGCCGTGACCGTTGCCAACCCCCTGCTTGATGCTTCCGGCCTGCCACGCTTCGAGGCGATCCGCCCCGAGCACGTGGCGCCGGCGCTGGATGTGCTGCTGGCCGAGGCGGAAGCGGCAGTCAGTGCGGCCGAGCAGGTGCAGCCGGTCACCTGGCAGACCTTCGTCACCCCGCTGGACGATGCCACCGAGCGCCTGTGGCGCGCCTGGGGGCTGGTCGGCCATCTGCAGGGCGTGGTCAATACCCCCGAGCTGCGCGAGGCCTACAACAGCAACCTGCCGCGGGTGACCCGCTTCGCCAGCGTGTTGGGCCAGAACCTGGCGCTGTACCGCCAGTACCAGGCGCTGGCCGCCAGCCCCGAAGCGTCGGGTTTCGACGAAGCCCGGCGCAAGGTGCTGGACAACACCCTGCGCGATTTCCGCCTGGGCGGTGCCGAACTGGATGCCGATGCCCAGCAGCGTTTCGCTGCGATCAAGGAAGAACTGTCGGCGCTGTCGGCGAAGTTCTCGCAGAACGTGCTCGACGCCACCGATGCCTGGTCGCTGATCGTAGAAGACGAAGCGCGCCTGGCTGGCGTGCCGGATGACGTCAAGGCCGCAGCCCGCGCCGCCGCCGAGAAGGACGGCAAGCCTGGCTGGAAGTTGACCCTGCAGATGCCGTGCTACCTGCCGGTGCAGACCTGGGGCGAGGACCGCGACCTGCGCGAGATCCTGTACCGCGCCAGCGCGCAGCGCGCCTCCGAATTCGGCGATGACGCGCTGGACAACGGCGGCAACATCGACCGCATCCTCGCCCTGCGCGCTGAACTGGCCGCGCTGCTGGGCTTTGCGTCCTATGCCGATTATTCGGTGGCCACGAAGATGGCGCAGGACCCGGCCGAAGTGCTGGCCTTCCTGCGTGACCTGGCCGCGCGCGCCAAGCCGTTCGCCGGCAAGGACCGTGCCGAGCTGGAACAGTTCGCCCGTGAACAGCTGGGCATCGACAACCTGCAGGCCTGGGATCTGGCGTTCGCCGCCGACCGCCTCAAGCAGTCACGCTACAGCTATTCCGAGCAGGACGTGAAGCAGTATTTCACCGAGCCCAAGGTGCTGGGCGGCCTGTTCTCGGTGATCGAACAGCTGTACGGCCTGCGCGTGCAGCCGGACACCGCGCCGGTGTGGCACGAGGACGTGCGCTTCTTCCGCCTGGTCGATGCGCAGGGTGCGCTGGTCGGCCAGTTCTACCTCGACCTGTACGCGCGCGAAGGCAAGCGTGGTGGCGCGTGGATGGATGATTGCCGCAACCGCCGCGAGCGTGCCGATGGCAGCGTGCAGACGCCGCTGGTGTACCTGGTGTGCAACTTCGGTCGCGGTGCCAACGGCAAGCCGGCCACCTTCAGCCACAACGAAGTGACCACGCTGTTCCATGAAATGGGCCATGGCCTGCACCAGCTGCTGACCCGCATCGGCGAACTGGGCGTGGCCGGCATCAATGGCGTGGAATGGGATGCGGTGGAGCTGCCCAGCCAGTTCATGGAGAACTTCTGCTGGGAGTGGGGCCACCTGCAGGGCATGACCGCGCACGTGGAAACCGGCGAACCGCTGCCGCGCGCGCTGTACGAGCGGATGCTGGCTGCGCGCAATTTCCACAGCGGCATGGCCACCGTGCGCCAGCTCGAGTTCGGTCTGTTCGACATGCTGGTACACAGCCAGTTCGAACCGGCGCAGGACAGCGTGCTGGCCCTGCTGGACAGGGTGCGCAGCGAAGTGGCGGTGAACCACCCGCCGGCCTGGAATCGCTTCCCGCATCAGTTCAGCCACATCTTCGCCGGTGGCTACGCAGCCGGTTACTACAGCTACAAGTGGGCCGAAGTGCTCAGTGCCGATGCCTACGCGGCATTCGAAGAAGCCCCGCAGGCGCTGGCGGAAACGGGTACGCGCTTCCGCGACGAGATCCTGTCGCGTGGCGGCAGCCGCCCGGCGGCGGAGAACTTCAAGGCGTTCCGCGGGCGCGCCCCGCAGATCGACGCGCTGCTGCGCCATTCGGGCATGGCGTAACCGCAAAAAAAGGGGACGGAGGGGATTAAGTCGTTTGTGCACAAACGACTTAATCCCCTC